>NZ_JANJPM010000007.1:0-85126 GCF_026222585.1 Staphylococcus sp. SUC_1.2
TAAATCTTTTGAAACTAATGAATTGAGGAGTAAATGTATTAAACTAAAAAATGATAAAAATAATAAAACTTCTTCAATAATATACTGAAGAAGTTTTTAATATTATTTCAAATTAATAATGAATACAACATTTTATTTTTATTAATATAAATATTTGATGGATCAAATTCATCGACATTATGTTTTAATTGTTCTAAATCTTGATGATTATTTAACTGAATGCCAATAATAACAGTACCCGTATTTTGAGAAGCTTTTTTTAGATATTCAAATTTAGTAATATCATCTTGAGGACCTAAAACATCATTAACAAATTCTTTTAAAGCTCCTGGACGTTGAGGGAAATTTAAAATGAAATAATGTTTCATTTCTTCATATAAGAGTGAACGTTCTTCAATTTCTTTCATACGATTAATATCATTATTTCCACCACTGACTACGCATACTACAGTTTTTCCTATAATATTGTCTTTATAAAATTCAAGAGCTGATACACTTAATGCACCTGCTGGTTCTGCTACTATTGCTTGTTTAGAGTACATATCTAAAATTGTAGAACATACTGCGCCTTCATCAATTTGTAAGTAGTCGTTGACGTATTGTTTGACAATATTAAAGGTAATATCACCAACACGTGCTACTGAAGCGCCATCAACAAATTTATCTATATGTTCTAAAGTTACAACTTTATTTTGAACTACTACTGATTCATACATACTACTTGCTCCGGCAGGTTCGACCCCAATGATTTGTGTATGTGGACTATGTTCATGCATATATGTACTTACACCGGATATTAGACCTCCGCCTCCAATAGCTGCAAAGAGATAATCAAATTGAATCTTTTCTTTTTTTGCTTCTAATAAAATTTCTTTTGCTAATGTCCCTTGACCAGCGATAGTATAAACATTGTTGAATGGATCAATAAATGTCATATGATGCTCATCTGTATAAACTAAAGCTTCTTTTAAACAATCATCAAATGTATCGCCAGTTAGAACGATTTCTACATTTTCTGCACCGAAGAATTTAACTTGATTTACTTTTTGAAGAGGGGTTGTCACTGGCATAAAGATAACAGCTTTTAAATTTAATGCTTTAGCAGTATAAGCTACTCCTTGGGCATGATTACCAGCACTTGCGCAAGTAATACCTTTTGATTTAGCTTGTGTGTCTAATACTGAAATAGCGTTATAAGCACCACGCAATTTAAATGAGCGTACCCATTGCAAGTCTTCTCTTTTTAAATAAACATTACAATTATATTTTTGTGAAAGATAATGATCATATTGTAATGGTGTTTCTTTCACAACATCTTTTATACGTAAATAAGCTTCGTCTACATCAGTAGCTGTTACCGTTGTCTTTAAAACCATTTGTTATCATCCTTACATTGTTTTCTCATATTTCTTTATTAATTCTTCATATTTTAATGTAATAGCAATATCATCTAATCCATTTATAAGTTTATCTTTCCAAGTTTCATCTATATCAAAGTGGAAAGATTGATTATTTGCTGACACAGTTTGATTTGGTAAATCAACCGTTATATTATTTTGATCGGCTAGATATTTTCTAGATTGTTCATTTAAAACAATAGGTAACATTCCATTTTTTGTACAATTCATATAGAAGATATCGCTAAAACCACCAGCAATAATAATATTAAAGCCAAAATCTTTTAAAGCCCAAGCAGCATGTTCACGACTTGAACCACAACCAAAGTTGTCTCCAGTAATAAGAATTGAAGCACCTTTATATTTTGGTTTGTTTAGATTAAAATCCGGATTATCTGATCCATCAGGTAAATAACGCCATTCATCAAAAGCAAAGGGTCCAAAACCAGTTTTAGTAATTCGTTTAAGATGAACTTTTGGAATAATTTGATCTGTATCAATATTGTCGTTAAACAAAGGGACTACTTTACCTGTGTATTGGGTGATAGGTTGAATATCCATTACTTATACAACCACCTTTCTTACGTCAACGAATTTACCATTTATTGCTGCGGCTGCAGCCATAGCCGGAGAAACAAGATGTGTACGTGCACCTTTACCTTGCCGACCCTCAAAATTTCGATTACTTGTTGAGGCACAATGGACACCTTCTGGTACTTGGTCAGGATTCATTCCTAAGCACATGGAACATCCAGGTTCTCTCCATTCAAAGCCTGCTTCTTTAAATATTTTGTCTAACCCTAGAGATTCTGCTTCTTTTTTTACTGTACGTGAGCCAGGAACAACAATAGCAGTAATTTTAGGATGTACTTTTTTTCCTTTTACGATATGGCTTGCTTCTATCAAATCTGATAGGCGAGCATTAGTACATGAACCTAAAAAGACATAACCTAAATCGATATCTTCTGCTTTTTGACCAGGTTTTAGTCCCATATAGTTGTATGCACGTTCATCATTAATATTTTGAATTTCTGGGAATGGAGAACTAAAATTCACACCCATCTCTGGATTTGTGCCCCATGTCACTTGAGGTTCTAAATTGGTTACATCAAGTGTAATCACTTTGTCAAAATGAGCATCTTCATCTGAATATAGTTTCTGCCATTCTCCAATAGATTGATTAAAGTTCTGTGCATATGGTCGACCTTTGATGTATTCAAATGTAGTTTCATCCGGTTGAATAATACCGTATTTAGCTCCACCTTCAATTGCCATATTACAAATTGTCATTCGACCCTCCATGGATAGTGATTGAATGGTTTCTCCAGTAAACTCAAGTGCATAGCCTGTTCCGAAATCTACACCATGTTGATTGATTAAATGTAAAATAATATCTTTAGCATACACACCTGGTTGTAATTTACCTGAAACTTCAATTTTAAGATTTTTAGGTTTTGTTTGCCATAATGTTTGAGTTGCAAAAACATGTTCTACTTCACTTGTTCCAATGCCAAAAGCAATAGCACCAAATGCCCCGTGAGTTGCTGTATGTGAATCACCACATACGATTGTCTTACCTGGTTGTGTTAATCCAGTTTCAGGACCTACCATATGAACGATACCTTGCTCATCTGAACCCATATCAAAAATATGTACACCAAAATCTTTGGCGTTTTTCTGTAAAGTCGTAATCTGTTTATTAGCAATTTCATCTCTAATATTAAATATATCGATTGTAGGAACATTATGATCAAGAGTTGCAAAGGTTAAATCTGGACGTCTAAGTTGTCTTTTTTGAAGTCTTAATCCTTCAAAAGCTTGAGGAGAGGTCACTTCATGTATAAGATGCAAATCTATGTATAAGAGTTGAGGTTCGCCTTCTTTACCAGTTAAGACATGTTTATTCCAAACTTTATCAAATAATGTTTGAGCCATTATTTATGTACCTCCCTTTATTGATAACTTTTTTTTAGTAACTCAAAGATGTCTGAAGTTTTATAGTGTCCTCCAAGATCTTTTGTTGTTTTACCAATTTTAATTAAATGATATACAGCATGTTCTAATTCTTCTGCTGCGACACTTTGATTTAAACTTTCTCTTAAACACATTGCTAGTGACAATACCATTCCAAATGGATTAGCAAGATTTTGATGAGCAATGTCAGGCGCTGAACCATGAATAGGTTCATAAAGTCTAGTACCGTGTTCACTAAAACTTGCCGAAGGTGATAAACCGAGTGAACCAGGTATTACTGAAGCTTCATCACTTAAAATATCACCAAAGAGATTTTCAGTAACAATGACGTCGAATTGTGAAGGATGAGTAATTAAATGCATACTACACGCATCAACGAGTAAATGATTTAATTCGATGTCCGGATAAGACTTGCTTACTTCAGTAACAGTTTTTCTCCAAAGTTTACTTGAAGCAAGGACATTCTCTTTATCTACAGAAGTTACTTTTTTACTACGAGTACGTGCTAATTCAAATGCAACTTTAGCAATACGTTCTATTTCAGCTTTAGTATAAGTGAGAGAATCTAATGCTTCAGAATGATTCATATGTCTAGGTTCACCAAAATAAATGCCACTCGTTAATTCACGAACTATAACTAAGTCTGTATGTTTAACACGCTCTTCTTTTAAAGGTGAAAATTGACTGGTACCTTCAGTCACTTTAGTAGGACGAATATTAGCAAATAAGCCTAACTTTTTACGTAACGCTAATAATCCTTGTTCTGGACGATTATTAGGATCTGTCCATTTTGGTCCTCCAACTGCTCCTAATAAAATCGCATCTGCTTCTTGACAGGCAGAGAGTGTTTCATTAGGAAGGGGAGTGCCATGTGTATCAATGGCGGCTCCTCCAAAATCATAACTTTTTAAATTATAGGTGAAATTGTATTTCTTACTTATTATTTCTAATAACTCTAAACTTCCATTTAAAATTTCAGGTCCGATGCCATCTCCGGGTAAAGCAACAATTTTATATGTCATTATTTATTACCTACTTTCTCTAAATCTTGGGCAATATATTTAGCATGAGCTTCTACATATGCTTTACAAGAAGCTTGAAGTATATCATGATCGATACCTATACCATTAACATGTTGATTTTCAATAACAAGCTCAACATGAACCTCAGCTTGTGCATCTGTACCTTCAGTAACTGAATCAATTCTATAATCGATGAGTTCACTATCCTTTTTAAAAATACGATCAACAGCATTGTAAATTGCAACAATTGATCCTGTACCAATGCTTGAATCTTGATAAATATGACCTTTTTTATCTTTAATGACAACAACAGCGCTTTGTAGACCATTTGAAACATATTGTAATTGCAAAGTTTCTACTTGATAAATTGCATTTTGTTCATGTTCAGAACCTTGAATAATCGCATGAATATCTCGGTCAGATACTGATTTTTTCTTATCTGCTACTGCTTTAAATTGTTTGAATAACTCGATTTGTTGTTTAGGTTCAATGTCATAACCTAACGTTTTAAGTTTTTCAGCAAAAGCATGTTTACCAGAAAGTTTGCCTAAAGGTAATTCGTTTTTGCTTATTCCAACAAGTTGAGGCGTCATGATTTCGTACGTTTCAGGATTTTTAAGAACACCATCTTGATGAATACCTGATTCATGACTGAAAGCATTTTGACCAACAATGGCTTTATTTCTTGGAACTCGAATGCCTGCATATCTAGAAATTAAATCTGAAGTCAATTTAGTTTGCTCTAATTTTAATTTTGTTTCAATACCATAATGATCTTTGCGAACGTATAGTGCTAATGCAATTTCTTCTAATGCAGTATTACCTGCACGTTCACCAATACCATTTACAGTACCTTCAATGCGTTTCGCGCCATTTTCAATTGCAGCTAAGCTATTTGCTACTGCCATACCCAAATCATCATGACAATGTGCACTATAAATAATTTCTTTTTCTGATTTAACATTTGTAATAAGAGATTTAAAAATGACACCATATTCACTTGGATAACTATATCCAACAGTATCTGGAATATTGATTATTGTAGCTCCTGCATCAACAGCTGTTTGAACAGATTTTATAAGGAATGCTTGATCTGTTCTTGATGCATCTTCTGGTGAGAATTGTACTACATCGAATAATGATTTAGCATAACTGACATGTTCCTTAATTGATTCTAAGACTTCTTCTTGAGTCATTTTTAGCTTATGCTCTAAATGAATAGGGGAAGTAGCAATAAATACATGAACACGTGGTTTAGCAGCACATTTTGTTGCTTCATATACAGCATCAATATCAGATTTTTTACATCTTGCTAATCCACACACTGCAGTGGTAGTTAATGCTTTAGAGATTGCTTCTACAGATTTAAAACTTCCAGTACTTGAAGCGGGGAAGCCTGCTTCAATAACATCGACTCCCCATTTTTCAAGTTGCTTAGCAATACTTAAACGTTCATCAAATGAAAAATTCACACCAGGTGTTTGCTCTCCATCTCTTAACGTTGTATCAAATATTTGAATATGGCTTTCCATTTTTAACATCTCCTTACATTTTATTTTTGAATGCTTTTAGATTTAATGAATGGCATCATTTTTCTTAGTTCACGACCCACTGCTTCAATTTCATGACCATGTTGTTGTTCACGTAATTCATAAAATTCTTTAAATCCATTTTCGTTATCTTTAACAAAGCGATTAGCGAAATTACCATTTTGAATATCTTTAAGTACTTCTTTCATATTATCTTTAACATCTGGAGTAATGACACGTGGACCAGATACGTAGTCACCAAATTCAGCAGTATTTGAAATTGAATAACGTACATTTTCCATACCGCCTTCATACATTAAATCAACGATCAGTTTCATTTCATGTAGTACTTCAAAATATGCTAATTCTTTTTGATATCCAGCTTCCACTAATGTCTCGAAACCACTTTGAATCAGTTTATGAATTCCCCCACAAAGTACAGCTTGTTCACCGAATAAGTCAGTTTCAGTTTCTTCTTTAAATGTTGTTTCAATAACACCAGCACGTGTAGCACCAATACCTTTTGCATAACTTAAAGCAATATCACGTGCATGACCTGTAGCATCTTGTTGAACGCCAAATAATGCTGGCACAGCTGAACCTTCAACAAATGTACGTCTTACTAGATGACCAGGACCTTTAGGTGCTACTAAGAAGACATCTACATCTTTAGGTGGTTCGATGACGTTAAAATGAATATTAAATCCATGTGCAAAAGCTAATGCATTACCAGCTTCTAAATTTGGAGCAATTTCATTTTTATATACATTACCTTGAATTTCATCAGGAAGTAATACCATAATAACGTCTGCTTGTTTAACTGCTTCAGCCACTGGATAAACATCTAATCCATCTTCTTTAGCTTTATTAAATGAATTACCTGGACGAATACCAACTCTTACGTCGTAACCGTTATCTTTAAGGTTTTGAGCATGTGCATGGCCTTGAGAACCGTAACCGATAATAGCGATTTTTTTACCTTGTAGTGCATCTTTTTCTACTGATTGATCATAATAAACTTTTGTCATAATACTTTCCTCCATTAGTTAAAAAATTTCAAAAATTGCGAATATTAAAAAGGTAATAATTAACTTTATGATGTTAGACATTAAATATGATAATTGATGTAAAATGCTAGCGCATCATCTAAGAATTAATCATTCACATCTTCAACATTAATAACACTGACTTGTTTTTTTAATTTAGTAATTAAAATTCGATATACATCTTCATCCTCAATATGAACTTTGATTGTCATATCAGATATGCCATCTTCACTAGCAGGTTTTACATATAATTCATTGATATTGTACTGTAATCTTACAAAAGCACTTGTGATTCGATTTAACGTACTGACTTGGTCAGCTACTTTTAATTTTAAAGTTCGGTTCATTCTAGGCCCTCCATTTCATGATTAGCTTTACCACTAGGAATCATAGGGTTTACAGGTTCCGCTGGAGAAATTCTTACTTCAATTAAAGCAGGACCTTCATAATTAAAAGCTTCATCTAATTGCGCTTTTAATTTATTAGGGTGATCGATTAAGAAGCTTTTAACACCGTAAGCTTCAGCCATTTTAATAAAATCTGGTTGATCATTGAAAACAGAATGTGAAAAACGTTGATTAAAGAATTTATCTTGCCATTGTTTTACCATTCCTAATGTACCGTTGTTAATTAAAACAATTTTTACATTTAGATGATATTCAGGTAATAACGCCATTTCTTGATTGGTCATTTGGAATCCACCATCACCTACAAAACAAATAACTGTTTTATCTGGAGCTGCGAGTTGTGCACCAATTGCTGAAGGAATACCGAATCCCATTGTTCCTAATCCACCACTTGTAACCCATTGACTATGATGTTTAAACGGATAAAATTGTGCTGACCACATTTGATGCTGACCTACATCTGTAGTGATGATGGCTTCACCATTTGTGATTTTACCAATATATTCAATCGCTTCTTGTGGACGACAAAATGTATCATTAGCTTCTTTGTACTTAAATGGATGTTTTGATTTATTATCTAAACAATGATCTACCCATTCTTTGTATGTAGCATGACTTTGATGTTCAGTAACTAATGCTTCTAATACTTTTTTACAATCTGCAACAATTCCGAGTGTTGTAGGAATCACTTTATTAATTTCTGATTCATCAATATCAATGTGTACCACTTTAGCATTTGGTACGAATTCCTTAGGATTACTAGCCAAACGATCATCAAATCGACTACCTAAATTAATGAGTAAGTCACATTCAGTGAGTGCCATGTTACTTGCATAAGAGCCATGCATACCGCCCATACCAAGGAAAAGGGGATTTTCATATGGAATAGCACCTAGACCTAATAAAGTTGTAACAACAGGAATTTGATGGTGAGTAACAAATTCGGTTAATAAAGCATTTGATTTTGAGTGATTGATACCTGCTCCAGCTAAAACAACAGGTTGTTTTGCATGATTTAAATATTGAGAAAGTTGTTGAATATCTTCTTTATTTGGATTTTCAGTTACTTGATATGAAGGTAAATGAACTTTTTCTTCAAGTGGAGCAGAAGAAGTTAAAACACCCATATCTTTTGGGAAATCAATAACTACAGGTCCTTTACGTCCAGTATTTGCTAAATAGAATGCCTCGTGAACAATTCTAGGGATATCATCTACATGTTTAACTTGGTAATTAGCTTTTGTAATTGGTGTCGTCATTGATAATAAATCAGCTTCTTGGAATGCATCTTTACCAATACCAGGGGTTGCCACTTGTCCGGTAAATACGACTAAGGGTAGAGAATCACAATAAGCATCAGTAATACCAGTGATAGCATTTGTAGCTCCAGGACCACTTGTTACGACGACGACACCAGGTTTGCCTGAAACACGTGCGTATCCTTCAGCGGCATGGGTAGCACCTTGTTCATGACGTGCAAGAATATGTTTAATTTTTTCATCATAAAATGTATCGTATAATGGTAAAACTGCGCCACCTGGATATCCAAAAATGAAATCAACATCTTCGTGTACAAGTGCTTCTACTAATAAGTCAGAACCACTTCGAGTTGTAAGTGTTTCAGTTTGTTTATTACTTTCCTTTGTTTTTGACATATTTATCGCTCCTTAAATTTAAATAAGATTTTCTGGGACTTGCATAATACCACCCGTATTTGCACTGGTTACTAAAGCAGTGTATCTTGCAAGATAACCTGTTTTTACTTTAGCTTTAAAAGGCTCAAGTTCTTCTTTACGTTTATACAATTCTTCTTGAGGCTGATTAACATCTAAAGTTCGATTTACTAAGTCAATAGTAATTTCATCACCATCTCTAATCAGACCAATAGGACCTCCTGAGGCTGCTTCTGGTGAAATATGACCTACAGCGATACCACGAGTAGCTCCAGAAAAACGTCCATCCGTAATTAAAGCAACATCTTTTCCTAAACCTCTTCCGACGATAGATGATGTAGGAGCTAACATTTCTGGCATACCCGGACCTCCTTTAGGTCCTTCATATCGAATGACCACTACGTGACCTTCACGAACTGTTTTATTATCAATTGCTTCTACAGCTGCATCATGTGAATCAAAGCAAATTGCTTTTCCTTTAAATACTTTGATTGAAGGATCAACACCACCAACTTTAATTACTGCACCTTTAGGAGCAATATTACCGAATAAGACGGACAATCCACCTTCTTTATCATATGGAGCATCTAAAGAATGAATAACATCGAAATTTTTAATCTCTTTACCTTGGTTATTTTCTCTTAATGTTTTACCAGTAACTGTGAGTCGATCTGGATGTAGGGTTCCTTCTTTTTTCATTAATTCATTAATGATTGCTGGACATCCGCCAGCTTCATGAACATCGTGCATAGAATAAGAAGAACTTGGTGCAATCTTAGATAAATAAGGCGTTTTTTTAGCAATTTCATTAATTCTTTCTAAGTCATATTCAATTCCAGCTTCATTAGCAATTGCTAATGTATGAAGTACAGTATTTGTTGAACCACCCATTGCCATATCTAAAGCAAATGCATCATCAATTGCTTCTTTCGTAACAATATCACGAGGTTTAATATCATTTTTTATATTTTCTACCAATTGGAATGCTGCTTGTCTAATCATTTCACGACGTTGATCGCTTACTGCTAAAGCTGTACCGTTGTAGGGAAGTGCTAATCCTAAGACTTCCATTAAACAGTTCATAGAATTTGCTGTGAACATTCCTGCACATGATCCACATGTTGGACAAGCATTTTGTTCCATATCTAAAAATTCTTCTTTAGTAATTGAACCTTCTTTAAAAGCTCCGACTGCTTCGAACATAGATGATAGAGTTAAAGCTTTTCCCTGAGCAGATAAACCAGCTTTCATTGGGCCACCTGAACAAAAGATAGCAGGGACATTTGTTCTAACAGCTGCTAATAACATACCAGGTGTAATTTTGTCACAGTTAGGAATATAAAATACACCATCAAACCAATGAGCATTGATAACAGTTTCAGCCGCATCTGCAATAATTTCACGTGACGGTAAGGAATACCTCATACCAATATGTCCCATTGCTATTCCATCATCGACACCGATTGTATTAAATTCAAAAGGAATTGCTCCTGCTTCACGAATCGCTTCTTTTGCAATATCAGCTAATTCTCTTAAATGAACATGTCCAGGAACGATATCGATATATGAATTACAAATTGCTACAAAAGGCTTATTCATGTCAGTAGGACTTTTAAGTGCTCCTGTCGCGTGTAATAGGCTTCTTGCTGGTGCTTGGTGATCACCTTTTTTTATCATGTCACTTCTCATTTATTCATTCCCCCATAAATTACTAATTATTAAAATAAAAAAACGCCCCAATAAAGTTGGGACGTTTTTAAGTCCCATTCAATGAGAAATAGGACTTAAACATTTAGTAAATTAAGCTACTAAAGTTCCAGCCCTGAAGAGTATAATAAAATAATTAAATTTTCTAGTGGTGACAGTGAATATGTAAATGATTGCATGGTATTATACTCCTTTCTTGAATGGATTATTATTTGAATAGTTAGAATTGTTTAAAAATTTGATAAATTTAATTTACACTAAACAGATATTAAAGTCAATACTCTTTTTAGAATTTTCTAACAATTTAGAAGAATAATTTATGTTTTATTAATGAGAAATTTTTAGTAAAGTTTGTTACAATTATTAAGTTAAATTTAGATGAAATAATGAAGAGTAAAATAAACATGAGGAGAGAGAACAATACATGATACCTATCAAAAATTTAGATGAGATGGAACATTTTGCTAAAATTTTAATGAAGCATGTTGGTTCAAAAGATGTCATTTTATTGAATGGAGATTTAGGTGCTGGTAAAACAACGTTGACTCAATTTATAGGTAAATATCTAGGAGTAAAGCGTAATATTAATTCTCCTACGTTTAATATCATAAAATCATACAAAGGTAAGGAGTTAAAACTTCATCATATGGATTGTTATCGCTTAGAAGATTCAGATGAAGATTTAGGATTTAATGAATACTTTGAAGATGACGCTGTTACAATAATTGAATGGAGTCAATTTATACAGGAGTTCCTTCCAGAAGAGTATTTAGTGATTAATATTACGACTATAAATGAAAGTCAACGACAAATTAATATAGCAGCAAAAGGCTATCATTATACTAAAATAAAGGAAGAGATAGACAATGAACTTACTGTTAATTGATACTTCAAATCAACCCATGTCAATTGCTTTGATGAACGATGATGAGGTTTTAGCAATAAAAACAACAAATAGTAAAAAAGATCATTCGAGCCAACTTATGCCTGGTATTCAATCCTTATTTAATGAATCGAATTTAAAAAAACAAGAATTAGATGGGATTGTTGTTGCAAAAGGACCTGGCTCTTATACAGGAGTGAGAATAGGCGTTACTGTAGCGAAAACATTAGCCTATGCTTTGAATACTAAATTATATGGTGTCTCATCGTTAAAAGCATTAGCGGCTACTATAGATACGAATGATAAAAGAATTATTGTACCAATATTTGATGCTCGTCGCGAAGCGGTATATACAGGATTATATCAATATGAAAATAATCAATTAAATACAATTGAAAAAGACCAATATATTTCTTTAGAAGCGTTGCATAAAAAACTCAATGCTTTAAATCAACCTTATGTGTTTGTAGGAGAGGACACGGAAAAATTATCTGAATTACTACATGGAGATATTGAGACTAAACTGCCTAATGCAACTGTCATGAAACACTTGATTCATCAACCTGAGAACATTCATACGTTTGTACCAAATTATATAAAATTGTCAGAGGCGGAACGTAATTGGTTAAACCAACAGAAGAACAGTTAACTATTAGAGCGATGCAAGTCGATGATGTACCAAGTGTTTTCGATATTGAGAGAGAAAGCTTCAACGATAGTTCATGGACCATTGATGCATTTTACCATGAATTAAATGAAAATAACTTCGCAAAGTACTTTGTTGTTATTTTTCAAGAAGAAATTATTGGATATTTAGGATTATGGATAGTAATTGATCAAGCTCAAATTACAACCATAGCAATCAAAGAATCATTCAGAGACTATGGATTAGGTCAGCTATTACTAAATTATGTGATGGACTATGCTAGGCATACTTGTGATGTGATGAGTTTAGAAGTGAGAATTACGAATGTGATAGCTCAACATGTATATAAAAAATTAGGGTTTCAATATGGCGGTAAAAGAAAAAATTACTATGGAGAAGGCGAGGATGCATTAGTGATGTGGGTGAATTTAAATGAATAGAGACATATTAATATTAGCGGTTGAAACAAGTTGTGACGAAACAAGTGTAAGTGTTATAAAAAATGGAAATACGATTTTATCTAATATTGTACTTAGTCAAATAGAAAGTCATAAACGTTTTGGGGGAGTAGTCCCTGAAGTTGCAAGTAGACACCATGTAGAGGGAATTACGACTACAATTGATGAAGCGTTATCTTCAGCTAATGCTACTATGGAAGATATCGATGCCGTAGCTGTTACACAAGGGCCTGGATTAATAGGGGCACTTCTAATAGGAATTAATGCAGCAAAAGCTTTAGCATTTGCTTATAATAAGCCAATCATTCCTGTTCATCATATTGCTGGACATATTTATGCTAATCATCTTGAAGAACCGCTAACCTTTCCTTTAATAGCATTAATCGTTTCGGGTGGACATACAGAACTTGTTTATATGAAATCACATTTAAATTTTGAAGTCATTGGTGAAACACGAGATGATGCTGTAGGAGAGGCTTATGATAAGGTAGCAAGAACAATTGATTTACCATATCCAGGTGGCCCAGCTATAGATGCACTTGCTTTGGAAGGAAAGGACACATATCATTTTCCTAGAGTATGGCTTGAAAAAGATAGTTATGATTTTAGTTTTAGTGGATTAAAAAGTGCAGTGATTAATAAGTTACACAATCAACGACAAAAAAATGAAGACATAAAAAAAGAAGATGTTGCTACCAGTTTCCAAAATAGTGTTGTCGATGTATTAAGTACAAAGGCTATTAATGCTTGTAAATCTTATCATGTTGAACACCTTATTGTAGCTGGCGGAGTAGCTAGTAACAAAGGATTAAGAGAACGATTAAATCATTTGTGTAAAGAAAATAACATTAAACTTTCAATACCTAATTCAAAGTTATGTACAGATAATGCTGCTATGATTGGGGCTGCTGGATATTATTACTATAAAGCTGGAGTAACTTCATCTCTAGATTTAAATGGAAAAAATAATATAGATATTGAAGATGTAACAGTTGAATAATAAAGTAAAAAGTAATTGAACTTAAAATCAAATAAGTTTCAATTACTTTTTTATTTAATTAGATTAATGTATTGATATATGATATATGTCAATAGAGAACGTGTGTACTTATCAACAAATAGTTAATATCTTGTGGATAAAAAGGGGGTAAAGGTGTGAATATAGTTTGAATGTTGTGTAAAAGTTATGTAAATTATTATCATTCGTGTTGTGGATAACTAGGATAAGTTCGTGGATAACTGATATATCGGTATTTTAGTTGTTTATAAATTTGTGAATGAAATAAATAAAAAAACTAGTAAAAATTTGATACTTTTACTAGTTTTTCTTAGATATATTAAATTTTTTCTTGCAATTCTTCCCATTCAGCCATAATATTCTCTAATTGTCGTTCGGTACTTAATTTCTGCTCAGCAAGTTCATTTGCCTTAATAGGATCATTAAAAATATCAGGCTGAGTCAATTGTTGATTAATTTGAGTAATTTGTTCTTCATATTTTTCGATTTGTTCTTCACATTGCTCAATTTGACGCTCAATTTTTCGTAATTCTCTCTTATATTGTTTTTGAGAAGCATACGTATTAGTTGTTGACGAATCAGTGTCTTCTAAATCAAGCGTTTCATCTTTATTGTGTTCCGCTTCAAATTCCTTTAACGCAGAAGCTTCTTCTGTTTTCTCAATAAAATATTGATAGTCACCTAAATATAGTTGACCACCATCTTTATTTAAATCAAATACTTTATTTGCTAGTTGATTAATAAAATATCGATCATGGGAAACAAATAAAATTGTACCTTCAAAATCTTTTAACGCTTGTTCTAACATTTCTTTAGAATCTATATCAAGATGGTTAGTAGGTTCATCGAGTATCAAAACGTTATCACGTTGTAACATAAGTAAAGCTAATTGCAAACGTGCTTTTTCGCCCCCTGATAAATCATTAATAACTTTTTTGACGTCATCTTGAACGAATAAAAATCGTCCTAAAATAGCGCGGACATCTTTTTCATTCATCATAGGATATTGATCCCAAACATAATCTAATATTGTTTTATTAGATTTGAATTCAGCTTGTTTTTGATCGTAATATCCTATGTTTAAATTAGCACCATAAGTAATTTCTCCACCTAATGCTTTTTGACGATTTGCAATTGTTTTGATAAGTGTAGTCTTTCCAACTCCATTAGGTCCAATAATAGCAATATGGTCTCCTTTTGTAACTTCAATATTAATAGGAGCAGTGATAGGGGATTGATAACCTACTTCTAGATTACGGATATGCATCACATCATTGCCAGTATTTCTATCAAATCCAAACTGGATATTAGCACTTTTAGCATCCATCATTGGCTTATCGATACGTTCCATTTTTTCTAATGTTTTTCGACGACTTTTAGCCATACCGCTTGTTGAAGCTCGAGTAATATTTTTTTCCACGAAAGTTTCAAGGCGTTTAATTTCTTCTTGTTGTTTTTCATATTCTTGCATTCTTAATTCATAGTATTTATCACGTTGAGTAATAAATTGCTCATAATTACCTACATAACGCTTCACATCTCCTAAAGCAACGTCATATATTTGAGTTACAATTTTATCTAAGAAGTATCTGTCATGACTAATAATAATGATGGCACCTTTAAAATATTTTAAATAATCTTCTAACCACTTAGTTGTTTCCAAGTCAAGATGGTTTGTAGGTTCATCTAATAGTAATAAATCGGGTTCACTTAAAAGCATCTGTGCTAAAGATAAACGTGTTTTTTGTCCGCCACTAAAATCATTAATGGGTTTATCAAATTCTTCTTCAGTAAAGTTTAAACCATGCAATACTGTTTTAATTTTACTTTCATATTGATAACCTTCAAGTTGTTCAAATTGATTAGATAATGATTCATAACGCTCCATATGTTGTTTATAATCTTCTGAATCATAACTATCAACGTGAGCGGCTAACCAATCAGTTTCATCATTAATAAGCGTTTCCATATGCTTAATATGTTCAAATGGTTTTGACATTTCTTCAATTACAGTCAGAGAAGAATCAAGTGTCATTTGTTGAGTTAAATAACCAATGCGTAAATTCTTGATTTTTGAAATATGGCCACTATCATAATCTTCAACACCTGCAATAATCTTCATTAACGTTGATTTTCCAGTGCCATTTCTTCCTACTACGCCAATACGTTCTCCAGTTTTAACTTCAAAATTAACATGATTAAATATATCTTCACCATCAAACGATTTTGAAATATCATTTAATTGTAAAAGTATCATTCAAGTTTCACCTTTCTATCTATGTAACAATCACATTTATTTAACTTTAAATTTGACATTATTATATCATTTTACAATATAAGGTATGCTTAGGAAACTAAGATATTTATTTTTGAAATAGGTTACGGTATAATATTGCAGTATCCATAATAGGCATTATATATATTTCACTAAAATAACTAATTGCACTCTAGTTAGTTTGAATATATAGATTAAAAAGTTCAAACAAAAGGGGGACATTGCATATGCCTCAAAATCAATCAAAAATACCTCGCGCTACATTAAAACGTTTACCTTTATATTATCGATTTGTTAATTCATTGAAAATCAAAGGTATTGATCGTGTGAGTTCTAAAACAATTAGTGAGGCTTTAGATATTGAATCAGCTACGATAAGAAGAGATTTTTCTTATTTTGGTGAGTTAGGTAAGAAAGGATATGGCTATAACGTTGAGAGTCTTTTAGAATTCTTTAAAACGGAGATTAGCGATAGTAATAATATTCATATTGCTATTGTTGGCGTAGGGAATTTAGGACGTGCATTACTTACTTACAATTTTTCAATACATGATGAAATGACAATTACAGCTGCATTTGATATTGATAAAGATATTGTTGGTACAAAAGTTGGAAAAGTGACAGTAAAGCATATTGATGATATTTCATCTGAACTTCAAAAACAAAATATTAATGTAGTGATTCTTACTACACCAGGAAGTGTGGCACAATCTGTTTCAGATCGACTTATTAAGGCTGATGTAAAAGGTATCTTAAACTTTACTCCTGCTAGAATTGATGTGCCAAATGATGTTCAAGTTCATCATATCGATTTAGGTATCGAATTACAATCACTATTATTCTTTATGAAAAACTCTTCAAATTAATATTAAATTATTTTTTAAAGCTAAAATGCATTTGCATTATAGCTTTTTTATAAATATATTAATTTAATGGAAACATTAAAAAATGGTGACGAATTAAAAATAGACTTTGATTGCACTCAAGTAACTGAAGCCATTCCAAACTGGGCAGCTGAACAAGGGTATCCTGTAACAAACTATGAACAACTTGATGATGCTTCATGGACAATCACAGTTCAAAAAGCTTAAGTTTTTCTTTATAAATGTAATGTAATATGACAAATTGTGTCATTTAATCTTACGTGTTTTTGCTATTCTTAAAAACTATTAATATGATGTTTTTAAGGAAGTGGTAAAAATGAAGATGGATGACACAATTTTTTTATTTCTATGTATTTTATTAGTTTGGTTAATGACACCAGGATTGAGTTTATTTTATGGAGGCTTAGTTCAATCTAAAAATGTTTTAAATACAGTGATGCAAAGTATGGCTGCTATAATTATTGTTACGTTTACATGGGTGGTCATTGGATTTTCTTTGAGTTTTGGTCATGGAAATGATTGGATAGGTAATTTTGATTTTATTGGTTTGCAACATGTAGGATTTAATACGAATGTTCAATTTAGTCCACATATTCCGTTTGCCTTATTTATGTTATTTCAGATGATGTTTTGTACTATTGCGGTTTCCATTTTATCAGGTTCAATTGCTGAGCGAATGAGATTTATTCCTTTTACTATTTTTATATTTATATGGGTAATTATGATTTACAGTCCTGTAGCTCATTGGGTATGGGGCGGTGGTTGGATTCAACAACTTGATGCTTTAGATTATGCTGGAGGTACCGTAGTACATATTACATCGGGAGTATCAGGATTAGTATTAGCAATAATGATAGGTCACGGAAAAAAAGTAGAGAAACTACAGCCGAATAATTTACTTATTACACTTATAGGTGGTATTTTTGTTTGGATAGGATGGTACGGTTTTAATACAGGAAGTGCGTTTACTTTAAATGATATAGCAGTGATATCGTTTGTAAATACTATCATTGCTGCGAGTGGAGGAGCATTTAGTTGGTTGATTCTTGAATACTTTTCTAATAAAAAGTTAAGCTTACTTGGTTTATTATCAGGTGTACTGTCAGGACTCGTAACCATTACACCAGCAGCTGGATTTGTAAACTACTTAAGTGCATACATTATCTCTATGATTGGTGGTATAGCATGTTATTTTGTGGTCAATTCTATAAAAGAAAAATTAAGATATAATGATACACTTGATGCCTTTGGTATTCATGGTGTTGGAGGTGTGATTGGTGCAATATTGACTGGTGTATTTCAATCACATAAAGTTAATAAAGATATATTAGATGGATTAATCTATACTGGTCATTTACATACTATATGGATACAATGTATTGCAGTTATAGTAGTAGTACTTTACTCGATTATTATAACTTTTATTATTGGAAAGACATTATCAATTTTTATGTCCCTTGCTACGACTGTTGAAGAAGATAAGACAGGTTTAGATCAACTTGTGCATGGTGAAAAGGCATATTTTTATGGAGAATTAAATAAATTACATAAAAGGTATTGATATATATTTAAAATGTTGAAGTTTCATTAGTAAAACAGTACTTGAAGATAATCACGATATGATAAAATTAATATTATGTTGATATTAATTTAGATGATTAGTCTATTAAAAAAATATATCAGATATTGCAAAGTTTGCGGGAGTATTGTAAATACAATTTCCCGCTTTTTAAATCATGGATTGTAAAGTCTTAAGACTAATTACCGTTACGATATTAAATGATAAAATTAATACTAATGATTTAGGAGGCCTAATATGACTGAGTGGTCAAGAGAACAACGCTATCGTCGTATTGAAGATGTGAACAAAGATGAATTAGAAGCGTTAAAGCATCGAATAGAACAATCAAGCTATCGTCAACACTTTCATATTCAACCTGAAACAGGTTTATTAAACGATCCTAATGGATTAATGTTTTATAACGGAACATACTATGTATCTCACCAGTGGTTTCCATTGGGTGCCGTGCATGGACTGAAATATTGGTTTAATTATACTAGTAAAGATTTAGTGACATTTGAACCAAATGGTCCCATATTAAAACCTGATACGATTTATGATAGTCATGGGGTATACAGTGGAAGTGCTTTTGAATTTGAAGGAAACTTATATTATATGTATACAGGTAATCATCGAGATGAAGAATGGAAAAGATATGCGAGTCAAATGATTGCAAAAGTAAAACAAGATGGTTCAATCGAAAAATTAAATAAGCCTGTGATTGCTCATCAACCTGAAGGATATACAAGTCATTTTAGAGATCCAAAAGTATTTAAACATCATGAAGAATATTATGCAATATTAGGTGTCCAAACCCAACAAGAATTAGGACGTTTACTTTTGTACAAAATGATACATCGACAGATTGATCAATGGGAATATATTGGAGAAATTACAACCGAACTAGAAGATTTTGGCTATATGTGGGAATGTCCAGACTATTTTAGTTTAAATGGACAAGATGTAATTATTTTTAGTCCTCAAGGTATTGATGCAAAAGATGAAAAATATAGAAATATTTATCAATCTGGATATCTAATCGGTCATTTAAATTTCGATACATTAGAATTCAAACATGATACATTTATGGAACTTGATAATGGTTTTGATTTTTATGCGCCACAAACATTTATAGATGAATATGGTAAGCGTATTTTAATTGGGTGGATGGGATTACCAGATACTCAATATCCTACAGATGAAGAAGGTTGGGCACATTGTTTAACGATACCTAGAGAGTTAACAATCGAAGAAGGACGGTTACGCCAACGTCCTTTGAAAGCGTTAGAGACGTTACGTCAAAATAAAGAAACAGCATTAGGTTATGCTAACAAATATAATACAACACTTCATCCTTATGAAGGTACGCAATATGAGCTTATTATTGATATTTTAGAAAATGAAGCAACAGAAATATATTTTGAATTAAGAGCATCTAAGTTAAATTCAACATTAATTTCTTATAATACTAGGGAGCAAAAGATTACATTAGATCGATCAGAAAGTGGTGCATTACCTAGTAATGTTGAAGGTGTGACAAGATCTACATATTTAGATTCGCCATTAAAGCAATTACACATTTTTGTGGATACTTCAAGTATTGAAATTTTTTGTAATGATGGAGAGCGTGTCTTGACGTCAAGAATTTTTCCTGATGAAAATGCTACAGCAATTCGCACATCTACGGAAACAGGTCAAGTTTATTTAAAATTTACTAAATATGAC
Organism: Staphylococcus sp. SUC_1.2; assembly: GCF_026222585.1. Lineage (NCBI taxonomy): Bacteria > Bacillati > Bacillota > Bacilli > Caryophanales > Staphylococcaceae > Staphylococcus > Staphylococcus sp. SUC_1.2. Next base: position 20,206 of record NZ_JANJPM010000007.1, read on the forward strand.
TTAGGGAGAGATAAATAAATGAGAAAGTTATACGCTATTGGTGAAGCATTAATCGATTTTATTCCAAATAGAACAAATATTGAACTTAAAGATGTAACGCAATTTAGTCGACAAGTTGGCGGGGCACCTGCTAATGTGGCGAGCGTGGCTAAAAAATTAGGTAGTAGTACAGAAATGGTTACACAACTAGGTAATGATGCTTTTGGAGATATTATTGTAGAGACGTTAGAAAAAATAGGCGTTGGTACAACATATATTAAACGAACAAATACAGCTAATACTGCACTCGCTTTCGTTAGTTTAAAAGAAAATGGAGAACGAGATTTTTCTTTTTATCGTAAACCATCAGCTGACATGCTTTATCATGCTTCGAATTTAGATGAAATCAATATTTCTAATCAAGATGTTCTACATTTTTGTTCTGTTGATTTAATTGAATGTGATATGAAAAATGCACATCTTGCTATGATTGAAAAATTTGAAGCGGCTCATGGGATGATAGTATTTGATCCAAATGTTAGATTACCACTATGGGATAGCGCAGAAGCGTGTAAAGTAACTATTCAATCATTTCTTCCCAAAGCAAATATCATTAAAATTTCAGATGAAGAAATTGAATTTGTTACTGGAATAAGTGATGAACATAAAGCGATTCAATCTTTATTTAAAGGAAATGTTGAAGTAGTTATCTATACACAAGGAGACAAAGGAGCAACAGCTTATTTAAAAGATGGGACAATTATTCATCATCAAGGGTATAAAGTTGAAGCTGTTGACACTACTGGTGCTGGAGACGCGTTTATTGGTGCAGTCATTAATAGAATTTTAAATACAGAATTAACAGACATTACTTCTCTATTTAAAGGAAAAGGAGAAGAAATTTTAAAATTTAGTAATTTAGTAGCTGCAAAAGTAACTACTAAGTATGGCGCTATTGAAAGTATTCCAAGTTTAGAAGAAGTTATTGAAGAACTTTAAAAAAGAGATTAAGAAACCCCTTCAGATATTAAAATGAAGGGGTTTTAATATTATATCTTTTTAACATTACGTACAGAGGCATAGCAATGCTCACCGTTTCTGAAAGTTACAATTCGTTCTTTAGAATCGACTGAATCGATATTATGGCGATTTACAACAAAACTATTGTGACATCTGAAAAAACGAGCATCGAGTTGTGCTAATTCTTTAAGATTTCCGTAGAATTCAATCTGACGGTTATCAAGATGCGCAATTAAACGATGGGATTTTGTAGACGATTCAAAGAACATGACATCATCATATTGTACATATATTGAATTGCTACCACGCTTTAATTCAATTGTCTCAACATTACTTTCTTTTGAAAGTAATTTTAAACGTGTATGAGCAGTTTCAATACAATCTATTATTCGCGTTTTAAGTTGATTAGGATCATCTTTAAAAATAAAATCCATTGCAGATACCTTATAGACAAATGTTAGGTAAGTGAGTTCACTATGACTTGTAACAAAGATGATATTCCCAATAGGATCATACTTTCGAATTTCACTTCCAAGTTTAATACCGTTAATATCAGCTTCTAATTGTATATCTAAAAAATAACATCCAACATCATTCATTTCTTTTGACTGTTCAATAATTTCATAAGGATCATCTGTCGCTAACGCTATTTCCATCGGTTTTTCTTCAATCATTATATAGTTATTAATAATTGAAACCATATTTTCACGTTGTTTCACATCGTCTTCACAAATGAATATTTTCATTTTTTCACATCCTTATGGCATATTATTTATAATTTCTACTTTTTGAACGAAGTAGTCATTTTCTATAGTCGTATCAAGTAACACGTTTTCAGTAGTATCAGTAATGTCTTTTAAAGTCGTTAGACCAAGTCCTCTGTTATCTCCTTTAGTTGAAAAGGAATCTTGAAATAATTCATGGATTTTCGGCATATCTTCTTTACATTTATTCATAACAATAAACATGACTGACGTTTCGACATTGATGAATGCAATTCTAATTAAGGCATCTTCTAATTCTTCTGAAGCCTCAATAGCGTTATCAATGATAATCCCAATGATACGGCTTAAATCAACTGTATTCATCTCAATATGATCAATTAACTCTGGCACTTCAATACTAATAGGTATATTTTTTTCTTGAGCTTGTAAAATTTTAGTTGTTACTAATCCTTTAATAGCACGCACTTTTAAATTATCCGTACCATTAATTTTGATTGAGTTCATTTGAAGGTTATCTTTCATAGGAACAATATTGTCATTAAAATATGTCTTTAAACCATCCATATCATTTTCTCTTATGTATTCTGACATTGTAGTAAGAATATTGACGTAATCATGTCTAAACTTACGCATTTCATTATTAATCGATTCTATTTGTAGTGTGTATTCATAATACGTTTCAATTTCTTCCATATTACGTCTGTAGCGAAGTTCACGTAATGTATATCTAGAAATAATAATGATTAAGGTGATGAAAAATATAATTATTCCAATAAAAATTAGCCCATAAATTTTTAAAGAAGCATTATTAATTCTAGGTGTTTGCGAATATATTAGTAAAATGATAAATGATGAAACTAAAACAATTGTAATAATAATTAAATAAGTTTTATTAATAGATAGATAGGATTGCTTAAATTTTTTAAATACAATTTTAAAAGTATAAGCAAGAATAATAGAGATTAATGAAAACAAAGTTAAATATATCATTAAAATTAAATACTGATTATCTAATGTATTTTCAATAAAAATTATTAAAAAGAAAACGATAAAATTACTTAAAAACATTAATATTGCGCTGCCCAAAACTGTGATTATAGAATAAAACTTTATTTTATAATAAAAAAATATTCCGCAACTGATAAGTAAATATAATATAGATATACTTCCGAAAAAATAATACAAAAGAGCAGAAGGGATTATAATCGCTAAAACGATTAAATAATCCCTTGTTTTATATTTAATATTTGAAACTATTTTAGCAATTATAAAAAGGAGAAAACCTTGAAATAAAGCTAAAGGTACATTAGATAATAAATCCATGGCACACACACTTTCTTAAAATACTATCTTTCTAAATTTGTTAACTCTTCAGGGACTTCTGGTTCATCAAAATAAGTTGCGCAAGGTGAATAAGAAGCGAGTGTACCAACAGTTTCTAAGATTAATGAGAATAATTTAATAAATAATTGAGTAATAAATGTCATAATTAATAATCCTCCTTAGGAAAAAAGAATGGTAATAGTGTTGTACTTTCAAGTATCATACCTAATAAAATTAATTGTTTATATGGCTCTGTTGCTATAATAGAAATAATGATTAAAACCACTACTAAAATAATAGACTTTATTTTTTTACGAGGTTTTAGTCTTTCGGGTATGGGTTGTTTCTTAGTGGCAGCTGGTGCATAAATAATAATCAGTAATAATGCAATACCACTAACACTATACATGATACCCATATTAATATGATAGTAAGCAATGAGCCATGGTAAACCAACAAATAAGATTAAATTTTGAATATGGCATAGCAAAGTAGACTTTGCATGCGCCCCGTGTGCATTGTGTCGAATTAAAAAATAACTAATGTGTGTGATTAAAGTATACAAAAATGTATGGAATATGAGCGCAGCACCATATGTCACAATCGTTTTAGCAATATTACTAACAACCACTTGCATGCCTAATCGTACTTTTAAGAATTGGATATGATCAAGGTTGTTTTTCTTCTGTAAATAAGATGCAAAGTGCTCAATTTTATCATCAATTGCTTTCAATATTGTGCCACTCTCCTTGACTATATTATACAATTTTGTGCAATTAGTCTGTAAAATAATGCTTAACTGTTAAAATTTAATACTTAACTGTAAAAGTAATTCGATAACTCATATTTTACCATATAAAAATAAACAGTTTAGTAGAAAAAGATGCAAGTTAAGAATTTTTTAATAACTTAAATGAATATTATGTTTTAATATACTCGTATCACATTAAAGTGATATAAACTTAATAATCTTAGTCTTTAAATTGTTAGTCTTTGTTTTATTCGAATAAATCTTTTTTGATTTTGTTAGTAGTTGCGAAATTAAAAGTTGATTTATCGATGAGTTGTAAGGAATGTTTGTGTAGTTTGACTATGTATTTGTAATGATCGAGACCAATGGGTTATTCGATAATATCGATTTTCATAGTGAAATATTTCATTTATTTATTTCTTCGTGTAGTTCTATTCATTAATAAGCGATTCCAACTTATTGATGAGAAATGCATAAGACTCGCTGAAGTGTTAACTCAGTAGAAAATAATTAACTTAGCTATTCTGAATAGAAGGTAATTATTTTCAATATGCAAGCTATCATAACATTGTTATGCAATGTAATTTTTCATAATTAATAACATCCCCAAAAGATTGAAAAATAACTGTAAAACATTCCCTTAAGTAAAAGTCGTGAGTCTCTCCCAAGCTCACGACTTTTTTTATTTATATAAATGAGGTTTTAAATTTCTAAAGATTGGAATAGCATCTCTTTGGCGTGATACTTCTTGAATGTTGATATCAACTGAAATAGTAGCTTCTTCTCTGTTTAACTCAACAAGAATATCTCCATTAGGATTGATAACCATTGAATGTCCAGCGTATTCAGTATTTCCATCATGACCTGTGCCATTACATGCGACGATGAAAATATCATTTTCTATCGCTCTAGCTTGAAGTAAGCTTCTCCAATGATTAAGGCGAGATGTTGGCCATTCGGCGACATAAAATGCGATTTGAGCACCTTCTCTAGAGGGATATCTTAGTAATTCAGGAAATCTTAAGTCATAGCATATAATTTGAGTGGCGAGAGCACCTGATGATAAAGCAAATGGTTCTGGAACTGTTTTTCCATCTTCTAAAAATTCTGGTTCATTTAGCATTGGAACTAAATGAACTTTATCATATTTGTTAATACGACGACCTTCTTTAGAAACAGTAAAAGCAGTATTATAAACTTTATTATTTCGTTTGTTTGAAACAGATCCTGAGACGATATCAACTTGATATGTTTGAGCAAGATTCGAAATGAAAGGAAAACTACGTGATAATGCTTGATCTGCTTTTTCATTTAATTCTTCTAAAGCATAGCCATTGTTCCACATTTCTGGTAACACAACAACTTCAGTATCAGCATCTAATTGAGTATTAAACCATTCTGAAATTTTTTGTTCATTTTTCTCAACATTTCCATATTCGACATAAAATTGGAATATTTGTATTTTCACTTTAACCACTCCTCAACCTGCTTAATAATTTCAATTTACTAAATTTAGCTATGAAAAGCAAAATGAAGCACATTACAATTAAGGTAAAATGACTTAATTGAAATATACTTTATTGATAAGTTTAAATTTATTATTTTTTAATAATAAATCGTTGATCAGTAGGGTGAATTTCTTTTTCACCAGCTTGTTCTTCAATATCACCAAATGGCATTTGTGCTACAAGTTTCCATGATGCTGGAATATCAAATGTTTGTGCTGTAATTTGATCAACTAGTGGATTATAGTGTTGTAACGATGCACCGATACCTTTTGAACTTAGTGCAGTCCAAATGGCGTATTGATACATAGCATTTGTTTGAACAGCCCAATTAGCAAAATTATCAGCATATGATGGCATTTGTTCTTGTAATGATTTTATAACATCTTCATCTTCAAAATATAAAATAGTTCCGTAGGCATGCTCGAAACCATTAATTCTTTGATTTGTAGGTTCAAAGTCGCGATCTGGTCCCATTACATCTTTGAGTACAGTTTTAGCATTTTCCCAGAATTTAATATGTTGATCATTAAGTAATAAAACGATACGTGTTGATTGTGAATTAAAAGCTGAAGGCATATATTTTACAATATGTTCAATCATTTCCTCTAATTCTTCATCACTAATAGAAATAGATGTTTTAGTTTTATAAATTGTACGTCTGTTTTCAATTTCAGTTAAAAATGGTTTTGTGTTTTCTTTATCAAATAGTCCCATCAAATAATCCCATCAAATAATCTCCTTTTTTTAATATACTTTCAGTATAAAATTTATACTGGAATAAGTAAATTATTATATAACAAAAAATTTCATAAACATTAATGTTCTTTATCAATTTGTTTATATGCATGCATGATATGTTTTTATTCTTTATACTAAAACTGTTGAAAATAAGAGGAGGTCTCAGAATGATAAAACAAAACGTTATTCGAACAAGTCTTATTTTTGCTATAAGTGCAACTATATTCAGTCACTATAGTTATGCTGAAACCTCTTCTAATATAGAGAGTGAAGACATAGATCAGAAAGTAAACCTACAAAAAACTTCTGACACTCAGCATTCTAAAATTAAACTCAGTAATGAAAATGAAAACATAAACGAATTTAATCATACTAGCGATGAAACTAGCAACACAGAAGAATCACAACAAGAAAGTAACGAAACTAACAGTAAAGAAAAATCAGAAGCAGAAGAACCACAACAAGAAAGTAACAAAACTAACAGTAAGGAAGAATCAAAGGCAGAAGAATCACAACAAGAAAGCAACGAAACTAACAGTAAGGAAGAATCAAAAACAGAAGAATCACAACAAGAAAGCAACGAAACTAACAGTAAGGAAGAATCAAAAGCAGAAGAATCACAACAAGAAAGTAACGAAACTAATAAACCTGAAGAACCAAAAACAGAGAAAGCACATGAAACGAACAAGGAAACTGATAGCATAGAAGAACCAAAAAAAGAAAAAGTTAATGATAAGAATCAACAAAAGAGTGGAATAGAACATATTCATAAAAATAACACGTCATCTTCTGAAGAAAAAAATCATAATAAATATAAAACAGCACAAAAAAGTAAAAATTATAAAAATGAGGATTCAACTATTTTTAAGCAAGAAGAACATCAAAATGTAATGTCTAAATCAATGAAGTCGAAACAAAATCAAATCATACAACCATATAACGATAATACTTCATCCAATGTTTACTCAAACACTAATTATCAAAAGGGTAAGTCTCAAAATAGTGTTTCAAAAACAATGTTTAACCAATTATTTTCACGACAACTAGTTGAAAACAATCATAATAACTTTGAACCAACACATTTAAAGCAAAATAATCTATATTTTCAAAGTGATAGAAGAAAAGAATCCACTTATCCAAATATATATCAAATAGAGTCAAGATTTTCAGAAAATATCTTAAATAGGTTTAATCAATATGCAAAAGGTGCTTATAAGTACAACCCTTATATTATTAATAAGGTTAATCATTTAGATGATAATGGTGAAAAAATAACAAATAAAGATTTTAATCATTTAATTAAGAAACAAAAATTTGATAATCAAAATCTAAATATATTACAAGAGGATTCTCAATACTTTAGATTTCAATATTTTAATCCACTTAATGCTAAAGAATATTATAAAAATTTAGATGAGCAAGTTTTATCATTAATTACAAATGACATTGGCTCTATGCCTGATTTAAAAAAGCCAAAAACAATTCATAAGTATGAAGTAGAAGAACATACAAAAGTCATTACTTCTCCTCATAAAAAAACAGAATCAAAATCATATATAAAAACTTTGAATATGATACTGATTCCTACTTTAATTTTAATATCTTCCACTGTAATGATAATTTATGTATATCAAAAGTTAAAAACGAAAAAAAAGTAAAAGCATCAAATGTCTAGAGCATTCGATGCTTTTATTTATTAAGATAAATTATGTGCTAGTTACACAAATGAATAATAAATTGAGTTTGTTGTTTTAAATGATTTAATGAATCGCCAAGGAAAATTTGCATTACTACAACGAAGCCATTTTGAAACATATGAATAAGTATCGGAACAGAAATTCGTTTTGTTAAAGTATAAGCTAATGAAAGTATCATCCCCATACCAAAATAAATAAGAATAAATTTAATATCATTATGCGCTAATGCAAAAAGTAAAGAACTTACGATAGAAGCAATTAAGAAGGCAATGATTCTATTTCCTTTAATTCGATCATATAGTTCACCAAAGAACACTTTTCTAAATACATATTCTTCTAAAATAGGGCCTACAACAGAAATTAATATAATAAAAATAGGGAGTTGTTTTGCTACAGCCATTATTCGTTGAGTATTTGGACTTTGTTGTGGTTGACCGAAAATCCATATGTTAATCACACCTACAATAACTTGATATAACATAACTATGAAAAAGCCAAGTACAGCCCATGGGATAATATAACGTTTTGATTCTTTATGTTCTTGCTCTAAGTTTGTAGGATTCTTAATTTTGAAATGAAGAAAGATGATTAAAATTGCTGCAATTATAAATAAGATAACTTGAGTATACACTCCAGCCCTAGCTAAAGCCATACCTGATAAACGATTAAATATAGGCGTCTGTGCTAGAACTAAGGGTAAAAATTGTGCTAAAGCGTATATAAATAATGTTAGTATTGCCACCCAAATTCTTGCCATTTGAAACCTCCAGATTAAATATCAATAATTCTTATTTTATCGTAAAAAACTCAGATGTACAAAAGTAAGAGAATGTTTTTACTTGAAATATTGACCAAATTTGATTATTATAAAAATTAGGTTAGCACTCATTATATTAAAGTGCTAAATAGACCCTGCTAAGGAGGAACAATCATGCTTAAACCATTAGGAAACCGTGTGATTATCGAAAGAAAAGAACAAGAAGAAACAACTAAAAGTGGAATCGTTTTAACTGATAGCGCAAAAGAAAAATCTAACGAAGGTGTTGTAGTTGCGGTAGGCAGCGGACGTCTTCTTGATAATGGTGAGACAGTTGCTCCCGAAGTAAAAGAAGGTGATTCAGTAGTATTTCAAGAATATGCTGGATCAGAGATTAAACGTGGAGAAGAAACTTATTTAATTTTAAATGTAGAAGATATATTAGCAATTATAGAAAAGTAAAAATAACTATATAAAAATTGTCAAAAAAATGATTAATATTAATGGAGGTCGTATAGATGGCTAAAGATCTTAAATTTTCAGAAGATGCTCGACAAGCGATGTTACGTGGTGTGGATAAACTAGCAAACGCTGTTAAAGTAACAATTGGTCCTAAAGGTCGAAATGTTGTATTAGATAAAGAATATGTTGCACCTTTAATTACAAACGATGGTGTAACAATTGCCAAAGAAATTGAATTAGAAGATCCATATGAAAATATGGGTGCTAAATTAGTTCAAGAAGTAGCAAATAAAACAAATGAAATTGCTGGTGATGGTACTACAACTGCTACAGTATTAGCACAAGCAATGATTCAAGAAGGTTTGAAAAACGTAACAAGTGGTGCAAATCCAGTTGGTTTACGTGAAGGCATTGATAAAGCAGTCAGAGTAGCAGTTGAAGCATTACATGATATTTCTCAAAAAGTTGAAAATAAAAATGAAATCGCACAAGTAGGTGCAATTTCTGCTGCTGATGAAGAAATTGGTAAATATATTTCTGAAGCAATGGACAAAGTAGGTAATGACGGTGTTATTACAATTGAAGAATCTAATGGACTTGATACGGAACTAGAAGTTGTAGAAGGTATGCAATTTGATAGAGGTTATCAATCTCCATATATGGTAACAGATTCTGATAAAATGATTGCGGAATTAGAAAGACCATATATTTTAGTTACAGATAAGAAAATTTCATCATTCCAAGATATACTACCTTTATTAGAACAAGTTGTTCAATCAAGTCGACCAATCTTAATTGTGGCAGATGAAGTCGAAGGTGATGCATTAACAAATATTGTATTAAACCGCATGAGAGGAACATTCACTGCTGTAGCTGTTAAAGCACCTGGCTTTGGTGATCGTCGTAAAGCAATGTTAGAAGATTTAGCAATATTGACTGGCGCAACAGTGATTACAGATGATTTAGGATTAGAATTAAAAGATGCTTCTATTGATATGTTAGGTACTGCAAATAAAGTAGAAGTAACAAAAGATAATACAACTGTTGTTGATGGTGATGGAGACGATAACAGTATTGATGCACGTGTAAGTCAAATCAAAGCACAAATTGAAGAAACTGATTCAGACTTTGATAGAGAAAAATTACAAGAACGTCTTGCTAAATTAGCTGGTGGCGTAGCAGTGATAAAAGTAGGTGCTGCTTCTGAAACAGAATTAAAAGAACGTAAATTACGTATTGAAGATGCGTTAAATTCTACACGCGCTGCAGTTGAAGAAGGTATTGTTGCAGGTGGCGGTACAGCATTAGTTAATATCTATAATAAAGTTGAAAAAATAGAAGCGGAAGGCGATGTTGCGACAGGTGTTAATATTGTACTTAAAGCTTTATCAGCACCAGTACGTCAAATTGCTGAAAATGCTGGATTAGAAGGTTCAGTTATTGTTGAAAGACTTAAACATGCTGATGCAGGTGTCGGATTCAATGCTGCTACAAACGAGTGGGTGAATATGCTTGAAGAAGGTATTGTAGATCCTACTAAGGTAACACGTTCAGCTTTACAACACGCTGCAAGTGTTGCTGCAATGTTCTTAACTACTGAAGCGGTAGTTGCAAATATCCCAGAGCCTGAAAGTAATGATAATGCTGCAATGGGCGGTATGCCAGGTATGATGTAAAAACGCCTATAAATGTTGATATATCAATGTTTTGTGTTTTTACTGGTCATAATTTAGTTATAGAAATTTAGGAAATATAATAAAAAGACTGATAAGTTCATTTTGAAGTGTGCTTTGTCAAATAGACAAGTAAATAATTAAAAGATATGGTTGGTTTTGTTTTATGCAAAATCAGCCATTTTTAATGTTAGTTTTTTATATTAAAAAAATGGACATATTCTTTAATTATTTGTTTAGCTTCACTGATATCTTTAAATATAATTTAAATATTTTTTACATAAAACTTGTCGAAATTTTACATCTTTTGATTTTCAACAATTTTATTTAATATACAAATTGAAAAAAAGAAAAAGATAATAAATAAAAATGCTAAATTTAATAATCAAAATAATAATATAGATTAATATAGTGATAAAAGAATTCTTGCTTTTTATATTTATGTTGTTATTTAATTTTCTGACGGTTTTGATTATAGAGTGAATCTGTACTGAAATATTGATTAGTTAATTCAAAATGATCCAGTTAAAGGTGATGTGTGGGCTAAATAGTATGCAAATTTATTAAATGTTAATCCTAATATGAATATTGAACTAGCGTCTTCATTTGAACGTGGTGCTAGTAATGAAAAATTCAAAAAACAAGGTGGAACACTGATTTATACTACATGGAAAGATGGAATGAACCCTATTAAATACTATAGTGACTTAATAGGAAATAGAAAAGTATGAGTTTTATATTGGAGTCTATGGCAAAAAATGATTGTCTTAGATTCTTTATATATATTGGATTTCTTATAAAAGTTTTTAAATATAAAAATTATATAATTTTTATGATATTTATTTTAAGTGTTTCGAAGTATAATGATATCAAAGATATAAATAAACATTGACTTTTAAAGGAGAATCAACAATGAGGATTAATATTTTACAACATACCCCTAATGAAGGTCCTGGAGTTATCAGAGATTGGGCTACCGAGCATCACCATGAATTATATATTTATCATCCTTATTTTAATGGCGGTATCATTCCCAATGTTAAAGAAACAGATTTACTTATTATTTTAGGAGGACCCATGAGTCCTAATAATGAGGATAAATGGATTTTTGAAGAAAGAGAATTAATTCGCAATTTAATACAGCAAAATAAGCCAATATTTGGTATATGTTTTGGCGCTCAACAAATTACTAAAGCACTAGGATATACTGTAGGAAAATCTCCAGTAAAAGAAGTCGGTTGGAATAAAGTTTATCTTGAGTCATCCATCATTCCTAATATTCCAAAAGAATTGATGGCATTACATTGGCATGAAGAAACATTTTATATACCTAAAAATGCACAATTATTATTTTCAAGTCAATATTTAAAAAATCAAGGATTTATTTTGAATAATAATATTATCGGACTACAATTTCATTTTGAATCAAGTGCTCATGATATAAAAGAGATTATCATGAATGATGCTTCATACGCGGTTGATTCCGTATTAAATCAAACGTCAGAACAGATTCTTAACCAAGAAGTACCAAAAGAGAATAAAGAAGTAATGTTTAAATTATTAGATTTTATTACAAGTCATTAAAAAATAGCGAGAGCCTTCCTGGTTAGGTCTCTCGCTATTATACTTTTATGTTATTTTAAGTCATCAATTGCTTTAGCAATAGAATCAAAAACATGTGGAATATCGTTTTTTTCAACACAACTAAAAGCAATACGAATATCTGTATCATTAAGTGCAATAATACCAATTGAGTATTTATCGATTAAATGAACACGAAGTTCTTCAGGGTTAACACCGATTACTTTAAGTGCCATAAAATATCCAGAGTTAAAATCATATGCTTGCCAATGTTGTTTATATTTTTCATCATAAACTACTTCTTTTGTTACTTCATAACGCTCTTGTAGTGTTTTTACATTAGCTTGTATTTCTTTATCAAATTGTTCATGGTTCTCTAGTATATATTTAATTGCACTTTGAGAAGGCATTGCTCCACTTGAAATATTACTTCTAATTAATCCTTTAACTTTAGCCTCTAATACGTCTTTAGCTTTTTGATTATTTAATCCAAATGTAAGGAAGCCAACACGTAAACCCCAAGCAAAAAATTCTTTAGTTGCACCGTCAAGGCGTATCGGTAGAATGTTTTTTGAATCTAATTGAGTAATTGCAGTAAAAATAGATTGTGTATAGACATCTTCATAAAATAAACCATAGTATGCATCATCTACGACTGTAATCACCTTAGTTCCTTTTTCTGCTAAGCGTTCAATTGCTGAGACAATTGTATGAACTTCTTCTTGAGTAGGTGTATAGCCTGTTGGATTATTAGGATAATTTAAGATAATAATTGCTTTATCTTGTTTAAAATTATCTAAAGTAGATACAAGTGAATTTGTTGTATAATGTCCATCTTGATCGAAAATAGCATAAGTTTCAATATTTGCATTATGTCTTGTATTAAAAATAAGTTTATAGTTTCCCCAGTTATGTGTTGGTAATAAAATTGTATCTTCATCATTTACAAATAAGTCAGCAACTAAAGATAAACCATGTGTTAATGCATTCGTCACGATTGGACGGCTTATAGATGAAGCTTTTAAACTAGGATTTTCTTTTAACATTTTTTGTTGCCATAAATCTCTTAAAGTTTCAATTCCTTGTGGCGGAGCATATGGGAAAATCTCATCCGGAGAAAGATGATTGTAGACATCAAATAATGTGTCTGCATACATTTTTCCTTTATCATTAGTTGCCATACCAATTGTTGCATTGTATTTTGTTGATTTGGCTTCTGCAGACTGAGACAGAATACCTTTGGGATAAAACATAGATTGACCTAATCTCGATAACATGCTTAATATTTCAGGACTGTCATCGACTAGTTGATCGTTTAAATGTTGTGCTAAAGGATTCATTTTCATAACCTCGCTTTAAATTGTTATTCACATTATATATTATCTTGAATTAAACAAAATATAAAGTTTTCTAATAAAAAATAAATCAGAGAAGTGTTTTATTCACAAACGGAACATATGTTCTGTTTGTGTGTTAAAATATATATAGGTCATCATGAGATATGACACTTTACTTTGTGGAGGTGTAGTGTAATGTCGTGGTTATTAGAAGGTTTAGTCACACTTATAACAGGGAGTATGCTTATTATATTTCGAGTTTGGTTAGAAACTAAGTGGAAAAATAAATAAGATGACCTTACACAAAAACCCCTTAACTTGATGTGGCAAGTTAAGGGGTGTGTAATGTAATTTGTGGATATAACACTATCTTAACATAGAGCATATACAATTCAATTTTAATTAAATAAATGATTAATGCATATAAAATAAAAAATTTGATATAATTATCATAATGAGGTGACTAAAAATGATGAAACACCTAACAAAAATTTTTGTAGGTTTAGCTATTGTTTTGTTTGTCATTGGATATTATCTACAAGCCACTGGACATGAAAGTCAAGGTATAAAGTTATTATTGGCTGCCATTATGTTTATGATATGTGCATTTATTAATCGTAGCAATGACAGACGTAAAAATAAAAAGTAACATATGAAAACTATGATGCAATTACCACTGTAATACTGTATCATAGTTTTTTTGTTTAACTATGTTTATAGTGTATATACAACTTATGTCTTAAGAATACTGATTTTATCTTATTTTTATTATTTCACTTTACAAATCTGTATATACTGTATATATTATTTATATACAGTTGTAAAGGGGGACATAAATGAAAGTTATTCTAAAAAACACCAGTGAACAGCCCATTTATGAACAAATTAAACAACAAATTAAAGAAAATATATTAAAAGGTTACGTTGAAGCTGGAAGTCACTTACCATCTATGAGGGAACTGGCGAAAGATTTGCAAGTCAGTTTAATTACAACAAAGCGTGCCTATGAAGATTTGGAAAAAGAAGGGTTTGTCACAACAATAAGAGGTAAAGGAACATTCGTAAAAGAACAAGACAGTTCAATTTTAAAAGAAAAACAATTTTTTGTAATTGAACATCTTGCGCGTTCCATGGTAAAAGAAGCAAAAACAATTGGTATGCCTCTAAAAGAATTAAATGAAGTTTTAGCTTTAATTTACGAGGAGGAAGATGAATGAAAGCGATTGAAGTTAAACACGTAAGTTATAACACTAAAACTTTCCAAATCAAAGATCTTTCATTCAGTATTCCTCAAGGGTTTGTTACGGGCTTTATTGGGAGTAATGGTGCTGGCAAGACAACAATGATTCGATTAATGATGGATTTGCTTGAACCTAATACTGGAGAAATTAAAATCTTAGGACGACAAATGAAAGAGTCGGCAAAATGGATTAAAAATAAAATTGGTTTTGTTTACTCAGAAATGTATTTCAACCAACAATGGAATATAAAAAAACTAGAAAATATGATTTCTCCTTTTTATTCTAAGTGGGATAGTCATATATTCCATCAGTATTTAGAGCGATTCAATATACCAAGTCATCTTAAAATTAAGCATTTCTCTAGTGGAATGAAAATGAAGTTATCTTTAGCCATTGCTTTAAGTCATCACGCTGAGTTATTTATATTGGATGAACCAACAGCAGGTTTAGATCCAATTGTAAGAAATGAAGTTCTAGAAATATTGCAGCAAGAATTAATAGATGAAAATAAAACGGTTTTTATTTCTACTCATATTATTTCAGACTTAGAAAAAATAGCAGATTATCTTGTATATATAAAAACAGGTAATCTTGTACTTGAAGGCTATTGTGATGATATAAAAGAGAAATATTTTATCGTAAAAGGTGATAACAAAGATTTAGATGATGAATTAAATCAACTCCTTTTATATAAAGAAGAAAAGCATACAGGTTATGTTGGTTTTACAAAACATGGTCAAGCATTTAAGGAACTATTTGGAAAACAAGTTGAAATAAAACATCCAACGATTGAAGAATTAATGATTTACCTTGAGAAAATGAAAGAAACTAATGATGTTGAAACTCAAAATAGAAATGGGTTGATGACATGAAGCAACTAATAATAAGAAATTTTAAGTTAAGACGTTGGACACTTATCATTTATTTAGTGCTTATTGTTATTAATCCTATTTATACTCTATTTTTTTCAAAAACAAGCTATGGTTTCGTTGTATATACTCCACTTGCCATTACATTAATGATTATAAGCATTTTAGATTCAGGACAATTATTTAGAGTACATAGACGATTAGGTGGAAAAGAGTCGTATCTTTTTTATGAAAGCTTACCAATAACTAAGAAAGAATTGCTTAATGCAAATTATCTGACATGTATTATATTAACGATTTTAGGAACATTGATTATTGGATTATATAATTTTCAATCAACAAATATTCAAGTAAATGAGTTGCGTTATTCGACAGCACTTTCATTTTTGAGTGTAAATTTATTTAGCATTCCTATTGCTTTTAGTAAAAGTACAGAAAGAAAAAGAGAATATATTTCTTACACTGTTTATATTATTTTAATGGTACTCGTTATACCGATGGCAATTGCATTTATCTTTTTGGCTATTAATGTATTCATTTTTCATAATGCACTTGATCCAAATGTATTTAATAAATATTTAAGTATTGGATTAGTTATTATAAGTGTGATTTGGCTAGTTACAAATTATTTTATTCAAATAGCACGTATTAATCGTCGCTAGAAAAAAGGAGGACTTTTATGAAATTAGAAAATATTACTAAAACATACGGTAATAATAATGTTTTAGACAATATAGATTTTGATTTTGGAGATAGCAAAATTGTAGGACTCATTGGTAAAAACGGTGTAGGTAAAACTACACTGATGAAAGTGATGAATGGAAATATTATTAATTACAAAGGTAAAGTTAATTTAAAAGATGATGAAAATATTGGCTATCTCATTGAACATCCAAAACTTTATGATAATAAAACGGGGCTTTATAATTTAAGACTCTTTGCTCAGGTGCTTGGTCAAGGATTTGATAAAGCCTATTCAGATAAAATTATAGATGCTTTTGGTATGCGTCCTTATATTAAGAAAAAAGTTAAAAAATATTCAATGGGTATGAAACAAAAATTAGCGATTGCCGTATCATTAATGAACAAACCAAAATATCTTATTTTGGATGAACCTACGAATGGTATGGATCCAGATGGCTCAATCGATGTTCTAGAAACGATACAATCTTTAGTAAATGAATTAAATATGAAAATTCTTATTTCAAGTCATAAATTAGAAGACATCGAATTGATTTGTGATAGAGCTGTCTTTTTAAGAGATGGACATTTCGTTCAAGATGTCAATATGAAAGATGGTAGTGCAGAAGAAAGTACCTCTATTACGTTGGACAATGATGATTTTGATCAAGCGCTAAATTATTTACAAGAACATTTTAATGTTATTCATTCTTATAAACAAAATGGAGAAATTCTTATTAAAGCAGAACGAGATTATCGAACATTGCTTAAAGCGCTCGCACATATTAATGTGTATCCTAAATATATTGAAACACGTAAAAATTCGCTTCGAGATACGTACTTTAATATTAATCAAAGAGGTGACCATTAAATGAAGAGTTTACAATTAGTTAAATATGATATATTAAGTTTTTTAAAAAGTTATTTAACATATATCGCGCTTATATGTATTTGGGGTATCATCACAGCAATGACTGTACTATTAGCAAAAAATACTGATAAAGTCGATTATTCAATGATATTACCAATGGCAAATTGGATGTTTTTATTCTTTGGTTTACTTGTTGTTATTAAAACAATTACACGTGACTATTCTCAAGGAACGATTCAACTTTATATGAATAAAGTGAAAAATAGAGTAGGTTATGTGATAGCAAAAACGATTTCGATTATTATTTTTTCGTTCTTATTTACACTTATCACGTATGTTACACTTTTAGTTATTCAAACTTTTACAGATGGTAAAAATTTAAATGGAGATAAATTCCTAACAAATATTTGGTTCTATCTTATCTTTTTACTATTTTTTGGACTATTATTATTCTTAATTACTTTAATTGTACAAAAACCAGCAGTCATTTTTACATTAGGTATCTTTTTAGTGTTTATCGTACCATTTTTACAACCATTTTTAGGTTTAATCCCTGAATGGGGCGATAATATTCAAAAATCACTCAAATATATACCTTTTAGTTACTTAACAGAAAAATCATCATCAGGTAGTATTAAATTTACGAATTGGCAATGGTTCATTTCTATTGCATCTATTGTTATTTTATTTATCGCTGATGTACTTTATGCTGCTAAACGAGACATTTAAATTAATAACTTTTTAATAAAACTGGCGACGATACGTTCAATTTTTGTCGCCAGTTTTATTTGCATTGAAAGGTACTTTAATATTTTTTGAATATAATCATAGTTATGATATATTAAAAAAAATAAGTATATAAGTGGTGGTCCTATTGCATATTCAAAATAGATGGGTTATCTCAATTTTATTTATTGTCATTTCTTTATTAGTTGTACTAGGATTGACAATTTATAAAAATGAAAAAACGGTTGATTTAAGTGATGTAGAAATTAATCATTTAAAGCTTAATGAAACGTTTGATAACTCAGAATATAGTTTAAATAAGCATGTGAAATTAGATAGGTATGTTTTTTATAATCATAATAAATATAAAAATTTAACAATAAAAGTCAAAAAAAAACATCACAAAATTAAAGGCATTATCTTAGTTAAAGATACTTTTGTTAACACAAATTTTGATGTTCATATAGGTGACCAAATCGATGCTGTTATAGATAATCTAGGTTATAACTATGACAAAGATAAGGTAGGTAAAGGTTATGATGCTTTAGTGTATCTTGATAAAGATCATCACATGAAATTATCAATTTTATATAAAGATAATATTGTTAAGCGAATTGAATTCTTTAGTCGTTGATAGTTAATAAAAATAAATTTATATTTTAAGAAAGTATGTGAAAGAAAATGGATAAAATTACTTTTTTGAATGAACTGGAAACGGAGCTTGATGATTTACCACGTAAAGAAAAAGATAAAGTAATGAATGAATATGAAGATATCTTTTATAATCAAGAAACAAAAGGCAAAACAGATGCTCAAATATTAGATGATTTGAAAAATCCTTATACTATTGGAAAAGAAATAAAAGCTAAAGAAGCAATTTCACATGCTAAAGTTACACCTAACTTTCGTAATATTGTAAAAGCTATTATGGCATCATTAAGTTTGGGTGTTATTTCTTTTTTCTTAATTGTTATCCCAATTATAATATTCTTAATATTTCTAGCCTTTGTTTTTGTCATTTCAATTGTGCTTATTTGTTTACCTATCTTATTAATTATTATTAGTATCCTTAAAGGCACTCCTGACTCTTTTAGTAATTTTCTTTATAGTATTTCTTATGCTGGAATAGGTATATTAGTGTTCGTTGCAATAATAAAAATTGTTCAGAATTTATATAAACTTGTTTTAAAATATTTATCATGGTATATAAAAATAATTAAAGGAAGAATCCAGTGATGAAAAAGTTAACAATAAGTGGATTAGTTATATTTGTTGTTTTTTTTCTAGCAGCAACGTTGGTATGGTTTGTTCATGATAAAGATATTTATAAACGATTGAAATATAATGAAACGTTTCATCAATCATCTATCTCCAAATTGAATATAGATAGTTATAGTTCTGATATCACTATTACTCAAGGTTCTTCATTTAGAGTGAAATATTACGGGGACAATAGTATAAAAGTGAACACTCAAAAAGACAGCTTAAATGTAAAAGAATCACGTTCTTCTAAAAGAGGATATAGTTTTAATTTAAACCCTTTTAAAAGAAGCAAGTTCAACATACATATAACCATTCCACCTAATAAATTAAAACAATTAAATATTGATGCTAAATTAGGAAAATTAAATATTAATAACATAGATATCAAAAAAGCTAGAATTAGAAAAGACGGAGAAAATTTAAATATCAAAGAAGCTAAACTTGATCATATTGATTATTATAGTGATCATGGAACAATTAATATAAAAAATAGTGATATAAAAAATAGTCAATTTAAAGTAATAAATTCTAATATTGTGGTTAATCATTGTACCTTGAAAAATGGATTGTTCATTACAAATGAAGGAAAGCTTGACTTTAAAAACATGCCAAGTCAAATTGATATGAAGAGCTCAAGTAAAAAAGGTGATATAAACATTGATTATAAAACCAAGCCTAAAGACACCTTGTTAAAACTACATCCAGGAATGGGTGACAATAACATCAAGAATCCTTATTTTAAAGATAGCAAAGTAGGTAAGAGTTATAATATTATAGAGTGTTATAACGTTAAAGGTGATATAAATATTAAATAGAATGAAAAAGATTAGATAAAACGTTGACTAATTAAATTTTAAAACGTTTATCTAATCTTTTTTCATTAATGCGTAGCAAATGTTAAATCAGTATCTAGCTTTCCAGTAAATTCTATTACGTCAAGTTCTTGACCATCTAACCATGATTGAAAGTCGATAGATAGAGGAGGTCTATTCTCACCTAAAGTCATCCAAGCTTTTAAATGTTTAGGTTCATACATTGATGTATGAATCGTTCCTGACCAACTTTTAAACAACTTACTATAAATGTCATATTTAGGATCATTAAAAAGTTTAAACGCAGTATATTTATCTATATCTTCTGACGTTTGACTAATTGTGCGAGCAAGACGTTCTTTAGATTCTTTGGTATAGTTACGATTTTCATGTGTTAATATTTCAAAGTGATTAGTACAAACTTTATCATATCTAACATCAAATGAGCGTGGCGTAATTTCAACAATTGCATGATTTAAATGCTTATCCATTAAAATATAACTAAATGAACTTCTATGGGGTAACTCTTTTAGAAATTGAATTGCTTCTTTTACATCTTTACAATATTCTAAGACAAGTCGTCCTACCATATAACATACAAATCCATTTGCAGGATGCTTACGGTGCATAAAATTATATCCCATTACAAGACCTGCTTCATTCATGCCATCCATCCGACCAGTTACTCTAGATGTTGGCCCTATTTGCGCGAGTCCACCATCATTTGGTTGATAAAGAAGATATCTGCCATCATATGTAGCAGGATGATAATCATAATTACGAACCATATAATCTTTACCTTGAAACACTGTACATCCACTTTCATTTAAATCAGTAAAACGATAGTGACCGAAATTTAAAATCATTTGTTTAGTCGGTAAATTTAATATCTCTTGCATTCCTAATAATTCTTCCCAGATTTCTGGTGCATACGTTTGGAAAATGCTATATGTTTCATTAACATCAATGTCAAAACGAGGCATACGTTTCTTCCATTCACGTTCTCTATTTTCTAGTAAGGGCGTCTGTTTTAACCACTGAGCAGTTTTGATACCTAAATCAAAATGTGATCCACGAAAGGTCATAATATCTGACTTAACTTCTTGCATGAAAAATCCTCCTATCATTTGTTTTATTATTTATATTGAACAATAATTTATATTAAATTTAAAGTCTTATAATGTTTATTTATATATGATAGTAATTCACTGTGTAAATAAGACAAATGTCATTCATTATAAATAAAGAAAAATATTTGATTTTTTAAAAATCTTTAATTTTAGGTTTGAAATAATATATAAAAAGGTATGTATTTAATCATAACGTTAACTATGTTAAAATGATTTAATGTAAACGTATTTATTTTAAGTACAGGGGTGAAACATAAATGTGGGATTTCATTAAAGGTTTATTTAAATTCTTATTAAGCTTTACAGCTATTACAACACTAGTTGTTGGTGTAGTAGTAGTAGTATTTGGCTTTATTTTCAAAAAAGACTTTGAAGATATCGAAAGAAAAACAAAAGAAATCGTATCTGATATTGAAAGCAATAATGCTTAATGCAACGATGTACCATATACCAGTAATTTCATTTGAAGTTACTGGTTTTTTTTATTACTCTTAAATAAATACAATTAGCTAGTATAAATGTTAATGATATTGAATATAATGGAGGTATTAAAATGACAACTAAAGGTTATGTGGGATCTTATACAAAAAAAGAAGGTAAGGGTATTTATATATTCGAACTTAATGAAGATAACGGAGAAATACAATCAGTAGATACAGGATATGATATCGAAGCATCGACGTATCTTGCTCAAACTGAACAATTTTTATATGCAATTACTAAAGAAAATGAGGCATGTGGTGTAGCTGCATTTAAAAAAGATGAGAATGGTCAGCTTACACTCATTAATAAATGTTTAGCTTCAGAGAATGGAACAGGGTGTTACATTTCCGTTTCTAGTGATCATAACTTCTTATTCGAAGCGGTTTATACTGCTGGAATAGCACGTATATATCAACTTAATCCTGACACAGGCGAAGTGGTAAAATTAATTGAAGAGTTAGAACATAGTTATCCAACTGGAACACATGAACGTCAAGATCATAACCATGTTCATTTCATTAGAGAAACTCCTGACCATAAATATGTAGCTGTGACTGATTTAGGTGCAGATAAAATTGTAACATATACATTCGGAGTTGAAGGATTTAAAGAACATGCGGTATCAAAATTCCATGCTGAAGATGGACCGCGTCATATTGAATTCCATAATAATGGGAAATACGCATATGTTGTTCATGAATTATCTAATAGAGTAAGCGTCGTACAATATCATGATGGAAAATTTGAAGAAATTGAACGTCATTTAACGATTCCTGAAGATTTTACTGGAGAAACTAAATTAGCAGCTGTGAGACTATCTCATGATGAACAAAATCTATATATTAGCAATCGTGGACATGATAGTATAGCGATATTTACAGTAGTTGATGATGGAAAAGGAATTAACCCGGTTGAAATAGTAAAAAGTGGGGGAGAATTTCCAAGAGATTTTAATATTACTGAGTCAGATGAATACCTTGTATGTGCGCATCAAGAAGGAAATTACGCGTTAACGGTATTTAGACGTGATACAAATAGTGGTATGTTGATTGCTACTGACAATCAGTATACTGCACCTGAAGGTGTATTTGTTGATTTCTCGAATTCATCGTTATAGATAAAAAATACCCCTATAATGTAAACACTTGTAAAGTGAGCCATTATAGGGGGTTTTTTATAAGTTTTTGAAAAACGTTCTAATATATTTGAATTTACCTTTATAAGGGGGATAGATAATACTCGAATCGAGTCGAGTAGATTTAAAAATATATGATTTCATATGACTAAATGTATCAAATGAATATTTGCCATGATATGCGCCAATTCCTGAAGCACCTACGCCACCAAAAGGTAAATTTGGGTTAGCTAAATGCATTAAAGTGTCATTGATTGCACCGCCACCAAATGACAATTCTTCTAGCACACAGTTCGTTGTATTTTCATCTTCACTAAATAAATATAAGCTTAGAGGTTTAGATTTGCTTTGAATAATATCTATCGCTTCATTAAAATCATCGTAGACGATGATGGGTAATAATGGACCAAATATTTCTTCTTCCATAATTTTAGATTGTGGGGTAATACCGTCTAAAATTGTAGGTTCGATATATTGTTCATTTTCATCAGTATGTCCACCAAAAATAACTTCGTTACGATGTATTGCTAATAATTCAGAAAGTCGATTGAAATGTTTTTTATTAACAATACGTCCAAAATCAGGACTATTTTGAATATTTTTGCCATAGAATTCTTCAATAGATTTTTTAAATGCTTGAATTAATTCATTTTTAACTTTTCTATTCACTAAAATGTAATCTGGTGCTACACAAGTTTGACCAGCATTGGTGAATTTACCAAAGCTAATACGATCACTTGCTACTTTAATATTAGCAGTTTCATCTACAATCACTGGTGATTTACCACCAAGTTCAAGTGTGACAGGAACTAAATTTTTACTTGCTGCTTCGTAAACAATTCGACCTACATTTTCGCTACCAGTAAAGAATATATAATCAAATGGAAGATTGATTAATGTTTGAGTTTCTTCAACGCCACCTTCAACAACAGCTACAAAATCGCTTGCAAATACATCCTCAATCACTTTTCGCACTACTTGTGCAACATGAGGAGTAAGTTCAGAAGGTTTAATGATTGCGTTATTACCAGCTGCTATAGCACCAATAAGAGGTTCGAATAAAAGTTGTACAGGATAATTAAAGGGACCGATAATTAATACTGTCCCATAGGGCTCAGGTTTAATATAACTCTTTGATGGAAACATAAATAGGGGTGTATCTACTTGCTTAGTTTTAGCCCAGTTTTTTAATTCTTTACGAGCTGTTTTTATACTTTTTAAAAGTATACCAATTTCAGTAGCATACGCTTCTACTGAACCTTTCCCTAAGTCTATCTTTAACGACTCTAGTAATTCTGTTTCATGGTTTTTAATACTTTTACTTAATTGTTTTAATTGTTGTTTACGAAATTTGATATCTTTAGTTTGATGTGTTTTAAAAAACTGTTTACTTTCTTGAAATTGTTTTTCTATTAAATTCAATTGTAGTACCTCCTGTACAGTCAATCACAATAGCGTTATAGTGTGATTGATTATATGATTTTAGTTAAATGTATCCAAGGTTAAAACATTTGAATGAATGATTAAAATAAATTAAATAAGGCTGAGAGTTAAGTAACTTACTATCTCAGCCTTATTATATAGGAATTAAAATATGAATTATTTAGTTAAAACTTCAGTGATTTGAGGTACAACTTGTTTTTTACGAGAAACTACACCCGATAAGAAAGCCATACCATCATCTAATTGAACATTGAAAGCTTGACCAACTTTATCTTTTTCAGCCCCGACAGCTAAAATTTTAGAATCACTATTAATAATATCAGTGACAACTAATACAAATAAATCATATTTTTCGTTTGCACTTGTTTCTAACATTGCTTTTTCCAATTCATCTTTACGATTTAAGACTTCATCAATATCTACAGTATTGACTTGAGCAATACGAGTAACATAATCCCCCATATTAAATGATTTAGCATCCATATTTAATAACTCTTCAGCAGATTTATCAGTTGTGGAAGCACCTGCTTTCAACATTTCTAAACCATATTCATCTAAATCGACATTAGCAATGTCTTTTAATGCTTTAGCAGCATTTACATCTTCTTCAGTACATGTTGGAGATTTAAATAATAAACTATCTGAAATAATAGCTGAAATCATTAATCCAGCAATTTCAGGTTTAATCTTAAAGTTACGTTCTTTATACATTTTATAAAGAATTGTAGCAGTACAACCTACAGGTTCTGCACGATAGTATAAAGGACCTGCTGTTTCAAAGTTCGCAATTCTGTGATGATCTACGACATTCACAATATTCGCTTTAGCAATAGTTTCAGCACTTTGTTGGAATTCATTGTGGTCAACTAAGATAACGTCTTGACCTTCTAAATCATCATTTAATAAAGTTGGTGCATCAACTTTAAAATAATCTAATGCATATTTTGTTTCAGCACTCACTTCACCTAAGCGATAAGGAGTGGCTTCAGAATTTCCAGTTTGTTGTTCAAAATCAGCCATGATAATAGCTGAAGATATTGCATCTGTATCCGGATTTTGATGTCCAAAAATATAAGTTTTTGCCATTGATTTATTCACCCTTATTTTTTAAATTTATCTTTATTTTAGCATGTTTTAATTGATAACTTCTACCTTTGCACCTAATGAGTTTTTAAAATGAGCTAAAGCGAACTGATGCCCCTCTTCATTAAATGATGCAACACCTTGTTCAGGGATAATAATATGATAACCTAAATTATAAGCAGAAATTGCTGTATGGAGTACACATATATCAGTACATACACCTACAATTTCAACAGTATCAATATGTCTTTCTCTTAATAAACTATCTAAAGCAGTACCATAAAAAGAATCATAACGTCGCTTATCTAAATAATGTACAGTATCTTCATTTTTATATTTGTCAAAAAATGATTTTACCTTACCATATAATTGACGACCTGAAGTGCCTTCAATGTTATGTGGTGGGAATAATTTAGTTTCAGGATGATACGGGTCTTCTTCAAAATGTAAATCCATCATGAAAAAGATATTATCATGTTGATGTTGATATTGATTGAGTCTTTCTACAATAAACTGTTCAATATCTTGGCCTGGTTTACCACAAGTTAATCGGCCGTCATCAGCGATAAAATCATAAGAATAATCTACAACAATCAATGCTTTGTTAGTCATAATAAACATCCCTTTCTTAATAAATGTTTGAATACCTTAAAAAATGTATAATATTAAATTATAAATATAGTATAGCTATACACCATTATGGTTACAAATATATTTAATAACAACATAAGATAGGGGATAAAAAATATTGATCAATGCACAGGATTTTGGTTTAAAAGGAAAACATAAACGAAGAGATACTAAAGCTATACAAAAAGCACTTAATGCCGCAAGATATGGAGAACATACAGTTTATATACCATCTGGGACTTATTATATTAGTAAAGCATTAGTGATATATGATCATACCACTTTAATATTAGAAGATGATACCATCTTGCAGCGTCACTCGAGAGATGCATTGTTAAAAAATGGTAAAAAATTTGGTTTCTATCATGGATATCAAGGAAATGGTCATATTAAAATAAAAGGTGGTATATTTGATATGAACGGTTCAAAGTACCCCTACAATAATACCGCAATGTCTATAGGCCATGCTGAAGATATCGAGTTAATAGATATTACAGTACTTGATGTTGTAGGTGGACATGCACTAGATGCTTGTGGAATCAATGGTTTATATATTAAGAACTGTAAGTTTAAAGGCTTTTTTGATGTAAATGGTGATCGCTCATTTTCTGAAGCAATTCAATTAGACATTCAAGTGCCTGGGTCATTTCCTAAATTTGGTACGACTGATGGCACGATTACCAAAAATGTTGTCATTGAAGATTGCTATTTTGGAAATTCAAACCAACCTAAAATGCAAGCTTGGAATAGAGCGATAGGCTCTCATGCCAGTCGTTATAATCGCTTTTACGAAAATATTCATATAAGGAATAATGTGTTTAACGGAATGAATGAATATGCATTAACTCCGTTAAAATCAAAGACAATGTTTATCTCAAATAATACCTTTATAAATTGTAATGGTGGTATTCGTTTTCTTGGAGTTAAAGATGGGAAAAATGCGGCTGATGTTTCTACAGGACAAGTTCAAAAGACTCAAGCTGGAGATAATTTGACTGTAACCGGTAATCATTTCGAAGGAGAAATGAAAAGAGATGCTATACACGTGAGAAGTTATAATAATGTAAAACATACTAATGTTTTTATTGCAGGTAATTCGTTTAATCATTCGACACAAAGATTACATTTAGAAGATATTTCTAATTTGACATTTAATCAAAATGATAAAGTTAAAGTTAAAAAAATTAATATTGATTAGTATTTAATTTAAAAAGATATAATTATAGATGAAAAATAAATGATACGCGCTTTATTATGATATATAATAAAGCGTTTTCTTTTATGTTATAATATCATTATATATTTTCAAAAAAGTCAGATTTCTATGAGGCTTGTTTGCAATATAATAGGTATCAAATCAACTTTGTTGAGATGATGCCATATTTCTAAAAATAGAATATATAAAGTTAAGTTTCTAATTTTAAAGGGGGAGAATTAGATGACTAAGCAATCAGGTTTTCGAAGAAATGCACAATACTTAACATTTTTTTCTAAAAAAGATCATACAAATCAATCTTATTCTATGGGGCAATTATTGGGGCTCATTTTAGGACCGTTATTGTTTGTTCTTATCTTATCATTCTTTCATCCAGTAGAACTTCCTTTCAAAGGGGTATATGTTTTAGGAATTACGGTGTGGATAGCTATTTGGTGGATTACAGAAGCGATACCAATTGCTGCAACGAGTTTTTTACCACTCATACTTTTGCCTTTAGGACATGTACTTTCGCCTGAACAAGTCTCTTCTGAATATGGTAATGATATTATCTTTTTATTTTTAGGTGGTTTTATTCTTGCAATTGCTATGGAAAGATGGAATTTACATACACGTGTAGCTTTAACTATTATTAGATATATTGGAGCAAGCACGAGTAAAATATTATTAGGCTTCATGATTGCTACAGGATTCCTATCAATGTTTGTATCAAATACAGCGGCTGTTATGATAATGATACCTATTGGTTTAGCAATTATTAAAGAAGCGAATGAGTTGAAAGATGATGACGTTAAATCAGATAGTATTTCGAAGTTTGAAAAATCACTTGTCTTAGCTATTGGTTATTCTGGGACCATCGGAGGATTAGGTACACTTATTGGAACACCGCCACTCATTATACTAAAAGGACAATTTGAACAACATTTTGGACAAGAAATTAGCTTTGCTAAATGGATGATTGTTGGTATTCCTACAGTCATTATTTTAATAGCATTAGCATGGGCTTATTTAAGATTTATCGCATTTAGACATGATTTGAAGTATTTACCGGGTGGTCAAACATTGATTGAAGATAAACTCAATCGTCTTGGTAAAATGTCTTATGAAGAAAAAGTGGTTCAAGCTATTTTTATTCTTGCAAGTTTACTATGGATAACAAGAGAATTTATTTTAAAAAATTTTTCAATAACATCTGAAGTTGCAGACGGTACAATTGCAATATTTATTTCTATTTTTCTTTTTATATTTCCGGCTAAAAGTAAAGAAAAGCATAAGCGAATTATTGATTGGGAAGTGGCAAAAGAATTACCATGGGGTGTACTTATATTATTTGGTGGAGGCTTAGCTTTAGCAAAAGGAATTTCAGAAAGTGGTTTAGCAAAATGGCTAGGTGAGCAACTAAAAATGTTAGATGGGGTGCATCCACTAGTAATAGTTATTGTCATTACAATATTTGTGTTATTTTTAACAGAAGTGACTTCAAATACAGCAACTGCTACAATGATTTTACCTATTCTTGCTGCGCTATCTGTAGCAGTAGGTGTACATCCAATGTTATTAATGGTACCCGCAGCTATGGCAGCAAACTGTGCTTACATGTTACCAGTAGGAACACCCCCAAATGCTATTATATTTGGATCAGGTAAGTTGAGTATTAAAGAAATGGCTAAAGTAGGAGTTTGGGTTAATTTAATTTCTGCAGTGATTATTATAGTAGTTGTTTATTTCTTAATGCCATATATTTTAGGATTTGATATTTCTGATACATTAAATTTAAAATAAAATTAAATATCTTGAAATCATATATTCATTATGTATGTTTTATCTTAATATTTTAAATAAATATATAAAAAGAGCCTGGGACATCATGAATTCATGAGTGGTCCTAGGCATTTTTTATATGATGCGGCTAGGTTTTCAGAATGAAAGGATACATTCAACACAAATATTATCCACTCCCTTTTATTGACGATGAAAAGCACCAATAATTTTCACTGAAAAATCTAATGTTTCTAATATTGATATAACTTTATTCAAATTATCTGATAGCCCGGTATCTGCTTGTACGAAGAAGCGATACATACCCAGTTGAGTTTTCAATGGTCTTGATTCAATCCATGATAAATTAATATCAAATAATGCAAATGTAGTCAGTATATTTGCCAGTAATCCAGCTTTGTCATACTTAGGGGTAATTAATAGCATTGTGTTATTCGTTTTAGACTCAAAGTCATTATCATTTTTTATGACTAAAAAACGTGTAACATTATGCGGGTAATCTTGAATATTATTCTCTATAGCAGTATATCCGTACATTTCACCACTACCTACAGGGACAATGGCTGCTACATCCGAGGAGATTTTTTCTAATCCTTGAATCGTACTCTCAACATAATCGTAAGAAAATTGATGTTTTTGAATGTATTGGCTTGTTTGACTGATGGCTGGTGCGATAGAGTATACCTTTTTTATATTTTCTATCTTTGAGTCCCTTGTCGCATATAAACCAAAATTAATATCTAAATGTATTTCCCCATGTGCAAAAACATGTTGTTGAGCTAGTGCATCTGCCACAATGTTTATAGTTCCTTCAATTGAATTTTCTATGGGTACAATTGCTACAGATTGAGCGTCACTATTTACTGCCTTAATGACTTCATATAAATTAGACTTTGGTATGAAGTTAAAGTTATCTTTTGAAAAATATTTTTTAGCAGCTAAATATGAAAATGTACCTTCGGGACCTAAATAATATAAATGCATGATGAATTGTCACCTCATGAATCTTGTACATTAGTGGAATGGACATTTCATCGGTGTCGCTTTTTTATAATGGAAATTAGGATCTTTAATAATATTTTTGTATCCATGATGGTAATTAGCAGTTAACGTTGGCGATAACGGTGGGGCTAACCATGACCATTTTCCAGTAACATCACGATGATGCTGTTCCTCTTTTTCTTCAAATAATTCAAATTGTTTAGCAGCAGTTAAGTGGTCAACAATAGAAACACCCTGTGATTTAAAAGAGTGATAAACTGCATAATTTAATTCTACTAATGTACGATCTTTATTAAATGAATTATTTTTAAGTGTACCAAATTCAAATGTTTCTGCAACTTTTTCAAGCAAATTATAGCGGTAAGTATCAGTAAAATTACGAACTGCAATTTCAGTGACCATATACCAACCATTAAAAGGAGCAGTTGGATATGTAATTCCACCTATTTTCAAATCCATATTAGAAATCATAGGAACACCATACCATTTTAAATGTAAATCTTTCAGCTTTGGAAATTGATCATGTTCTATATCTACTTCTTTAATCAATGAAGCTGGAAATTCATGATATTTTATAGGTGAATTTGGTAATTGATAAATAAGAGGAAGCACGTCAAAGTCTGAACTTTTGCCTTTCCATCCCAAATGATTAGCTAATTGTGTTATCTCGCGTTCTGATGGATCACCTTTATCTTCATATCCTGCGTAACGTATTAATTGATTGTTATATATTTTAGGTGCATCAGTTGAAGAAAATATAGTGATATATGGTTTGATTTTACCGCCATTTGTTGCTTTGTTTAAATGATTATGAAGCGCATCTAAGAAATGTTGTTCTGTATAACTATCTCGTGCATCCACAACATTTAATGATTCCCAAAATAAGCGCCCGACACATCGATTGGAATTACGCCATGCCATTTTAGCGCCATAATTTAGTTCTTCATAAGTATGTGTATAGGTACCTGTCCGATTGATTTCTTTCTCTATCTCAGTGATACGTTTAGAAATAGTATGATTTGAGTAATTTAATTCACCATACATAGTTTGGATAAAATTTGTAGCTTCTTCTAATAGCATATAATCACCTCAATAGTATTATAAGCGAGAAACTGATATAACACATACAATAAATACTTGTGTCATGAATTTGTCGAATTAAAAAAATTTAATTTTTAAATTAAAGACTATTATCGAAAATACTCACTATTACTGAATTGTGATAAAATATACAAAAAGGTTGTTAGGAGAGATGAGGATGTATCGTTACGAAGATGATAGTTTAATGTTACATAATGACTTATATCAAATAAATATGGCAGAAAGTTACTGGAATGACGGTATTCATGAAAGAAATGCAGTGTTTGATTTGTATTTCAGAAATATGCCATTTGGAAGTGGATATGCTGTTTTTAATGGGTTAAAAAGGATGATTCAATTTATAGAAAACTTCCATTTTAGTGATTCTGATATCGAATATTTACAATCAATAGGATATAAAAATGATTTTTTAAAATATCTTAAAAATTTGAAATTTACAGGGAATATTCGCGCGATGCAAGAAGGGGAATTGTGTTTTGGGAATGAACCATTATTACGAGTAGAAGCGCCATTAATTCAAGCTCAACTTATTGAAACGATTTTACTTAATATTGTAAATTTTCATACGCTTATTACAACGAAAGCTAGTAGAATTCGTCAAGTTGCACCACAAGATACGTTAATGGAATTTGGTACACGACGTGCACAAGAAATTGACGCCGCAGTTTGGGGAGCACGTGCAGCATATATTGGTGGGTTTGATTCAACAAGTAATGTCCGAGCAGGCAAATTATTTGGTATTCCAGTTTCCGGAACTCATGCTCATGCACTCGTTCAAACATATGGTGATGAGTATAAAGCATTTAAGATTTATGCAGAACGACATAAAAATTGTGTGTTTTTAGTAGATACGTTCCACACTTTAAAATCAGGGGTACCAACTGCAATTAAAGTTGCAAAAGAATTAGGAGATTCCATTAATTTTATAGGTATAAGATTAGATTCTGGTGACATTGCATATTTATCGAAAAAAGCTCGTCGTATGCTTGATGATGCAGGCTTTAAAGACGCAAAAATCATTGCTTCAAATGATTTAGATGAGCAAACAATTACCAGTTTAAAGGCACAGGGTGCAAAAGTAGATTCTTGGGGTATAGGGACTAAATTGATCACGGGTTATGATCAACCAGCCTTAGGAGCAGTTTATAAACTTGTCGCTGTTGAAAATAATGAAGGTGACTATGTAGATCGTATCAAGCTATCAAATAATGCGGAAAAAGTTACTACGCCTGGTAAGAAAAAAGTATATCGTATTATTAATACTAAAACTGGCAAGGCTGAAGGTGACTATATCACGCTTGAACATGAAAATCCTAATAAAGAAAAACCATTAAAGATGTTCCATCCAGTTCATACTTATAAAATGAAACATGTTAAGCATTTTGAAGCAATTGATTTACATCATTCAATTTTCGAAAATGGTAAATTAGTTTATGACTTACCAAGTGAAAAAGAAACTCAAGATTATTTAAAACAATCATTATCACAATTGTGGGAAGAAAATAAACGTTATTTAAATCCACAAGAATATCCAGTAGATTTAAGCACAAGTTGTTGGAATAATAAACAAAAGCGCATTCTTGAAGTGACAGAACATGTTAAGGAAATGGAGGAAGATAATGACTAATTTACAAGATATCGTAGTAAAAGAAATGAAAGTAAAGAAACATATTGATAGTCAACAAGAAATTCGTGAGATTATCCAATTCATTAAAAATTATGTTCAATCACATACATTTATTGAGTCATTAGTACTTGGCATATCTGGTGGTCAAGATTCTACACTTACTGGTAAATTAGCGCAATTAGCAGTTGAAGAACTCCGTAAAGAAGGAAGAGAATGCCAATTTATAGCAGTTAAACTTCCCTATGGTAAACAAAAGGATGCTGATGAAGTAGAAGATGCACTTCATTTTATTCAACCTGATGAAGTGATTACAGTTAATATTAAACCAGCAGTAGATCAAAGTGTAGCATCATTGAAAGAAGCGGGTATTGAACTTACAGATTTCCAAAGAGGAAATGAAAAAGCAAGAGAGCGTATGAAAGTACAATTTTCTATTGCTTCAAATCGTAGTGGTATTGTTTTAGGAACGGACCATTCAGCTGAAAATATCACAGGTTTTTATACTAAATATGGTGATGGTGCTGCTGACATTGCACCTATCTTTGGACTAGATAAACGCCAAGGTAGACAGCTTTTAGAATATTTAGAAGCGCCAACACATTTATATGAAAAAGTGCCTACTGCTGATTTAGAAGATGATAAACCTCAATTACCTGATGAGGAAGCATTAGGGGTAACTTATAATCAAATTGATGACTACTTAGAGGGCAAAGAAGTACCAAGTGATGCA
Organism: Staphylococcus sp. SUC_1.2; assembly: GCF_026222585.1. Lineage (NCBI taxonomy): Bacteria > Bacillati > Bacillota > Bacilli > Caryophanales > Staphylococcaceae > Staphylococcus > Staphylococcus sp. SUC_1.2. The sequence continues at coordinate 53,579 of NZ_JANJPM010000007.1, forward strand.
AAAACAACGATAGAGAATCATTATGTTAAAAATGCACATAAAAGAGAATTGGCATATACTCGCTATACTTGGCCTAAACATTCACATACAAAAGAATAAATGAATACTCTAATAATTAAATGATTTAATTACTATTAGTTTTTAGTGACAAAATTATTTGTGACTGATAAAATTATTTCGAATTTTAGTTAAATGAAATGAGGAATAATATGTCAGTAATTACGTCAAATCCATGGATAATGGTATTAGCGATATTCATCATTAACGTTTTTTATGTTACATTTCTTACAATGCGTACGATTTTAACGTTAAAAGGATATCGTTATATGGCAGCAGTAGTAAGTTTTCTTGAAGTTTTAATATATGTTGTTGGATTAGGGCTAGTGATGTCTAGTTTAGATCAAATTCAAAATATTATTGCATATGCCTTTGGATTCTCAATAGGTATCATTGTTGGAATGAAAATTGAAGAAAAGCTTGCATTAGGCTATACAGTTGTAAACGTAACATCTGCAGAATACGACCTTGATTTACCTAAAGAGTTACGAAATTTAGGTTATGGTGTTACTCACTATGAAGCACATGGTAGAGATGGAAGTCGAATGGTAATGCAAATTTTAACACCTAGACGTTATGAACGAAAATTAATGGAAACTGTTCGTAGTTTAGATGAAAAAGCATTTATCATTGCGTATGAACCTAGAGCTATTCACGGTGGATTCTGGACTAAAGGTGTTCGAACTAAGAAAGTAAAAGCATATGAAGTAGAAGAAATAGAAAGTGTTGTGGAACATAGTGAAGTTCAAGGTAAATGAAAATGAAACTATTTCAGATTGTATTGCACGTATGAGAAAAGAAGGATACATGCCAGTCAGACGTATTGAAAAACCTGTTTACTTTGAAGATAAACAAGGAAATATAAAGATATTACGACAAGATATTCAATTTGTTGGTAAGAAAATAGAAAATGACATTTAATAACTGCTCATATATGGGTCTTTGACAATTTAGAAGTCAGAGACCTTTTAATATTTTTATAAAGTTCGTAAACCTATATTCAATTAGAATAAAAAATCTTTATACTTTTAGTATAGAATCTGTTAAACTATAAATATAGAGTTAAATACGAACTATTTTACTTAAAATCGATTTAATGTACAGCTTTTTATAAAAATAATTACATAAGATAGGAGTTTAATAATGATTGAACGTTATTCAAGAGAAGAAATGTCTAGTATTTGGACAGACCAAAATAGATATGAAGCATGGTTAGAAGTTGAGATTCTTGCTTGTGAAGCCTGGAGCGAATTAGGGTATATTCCTAAGGACGACGTAAAAAAAATTCGTGAAAATGCTAAAGTTGATGTCAATCGTGCAAAAGAAATTGAACAAGAAACACGTCATGATGTAGTAGCATTTACAAGACAAGTATCTGAAACACTTGGAGAAGAACGTAAATGGGTTCATTATGGATTAACTTCTACAGATGTTGTAGATACTGCATTAAGTTATGTAATTAAACAAGCTAATGAAATTATTGAAAAAGATATTGAACGCTTTATTAAAGTACTTGAAGAAAAAGCTAAAAAATACAAATATACATTAATGATGGGTCGTACACACGGTGTTCATGCTGAGCCAACTACTTTTGGCGTAAAAATGGCATTATGGTATACAGAAATGAAACGTAATTTAAAACGTTTTAAAGAGGTACGTAAAGAAATTGAAGTTGGGAAAATGAGTGGTGCAGTAGGAACATTTGCCAATATCCCTCCTGAAATTGAAAGTTACGTTTGTAAACATCTCGGAATTGACACAGCCCCTGTATCAACTCAAACACTTCAACGTGATCGTCATGCTTATTACATTGCAACTTTAGCGTTAATTGCGACATCATTAGAAAAATTTGCTGTAGAAGTTCGTAATTTACAAAAAACTGAAACGAGAGAAGTTGAAGAAGCATTTGCAAAAGGTCAAAAAGGATCATCAGCAATGCCGCATAAACGTAATCCAATCGGTTCAGAAAATATTACAGGTATTTCAAGAGTGATTCGTGGTTATATTACGACTGCTTATGAAAATGTCCCATTATGGCATGAACGAGACATTTCTCATTCTTCTGCAGAGCGAATTATGTTACCAGATGTAACAATTGCTTTAGACTATGCTTTAAACAGATTTACTAATATTATCGACCGTTTAACAGTATTTGAAGATAATATGAGAAATAATATCAATAAAACATTTGGTCTTATTTTCTCACAACGCGTTTTACTTGCATTGATTAATAAAGGTATGGTTCGTGAAGAAGCATACGATAGAGTACAACCTAAAGCAATGAAATCTTGGGAAACTAAAACACCTTTCCGTGAACTTATAGAACAAGATTCAACCATTACAAATGTTTTATCTAAAGAAGAATTAGACGAGTGTTTTGATCCAAAACATCATTTGAACCAAGTTGATACCATTTTTAAACGTGCTAATTTAGAATAGTTTACTAATATAGTTTTAGTATTTTCAATTGAAATAACTACACTTTAATTAATTAATGCGTTAAAATATAGTTATATTTAATTTGAAAATAGGGGTTGCTTGAGATGCAAATTGAAAAATTAAGAGGAGAAGCATTGGATGAATTATTTGATGCTATCTTAACACTTAAAGATAGAGAAGAATGTTATCAATTCTTTGATGATTTATGTACAGTCAATGAAATTCAATCTTTATCTCAAAGACTTCAAGTTGCTAAAATGATAAAGCAAGGTTTTACTTATGCAACTATAGAAAAGAAATCTGGTGCATCAACAGCTACGATATCTAGAGTTAAACGCTCACTGCAATGGGGTAATGATGCGTATACAATGATTTTAGATAGATTAAATGTTGAAACAAAAGAATAAATAAAGAGAGACAATTGCTTAGCTAAAAATAGCAATTGTCTCTTTTTTGTGAATATAATTTTTACAATTTATACTAGTATAAACTTAGTGTATTGATTTAGAATTGCAAAGGTAAAAATGCTATAATTTAGTGTATGTTAAAAGAAGGAGTTATGGATAATGTATGACATTAGAAAGTGGCAGCATGTATTTAAACTTGATCCTGCCAAAGAGATTAGCGACGAAAATTTAGAAGCCTTATGTATGTCAGATACTGATGCCATCATGATTGGTGGGACAGACGATGTAACTGAAGATAATGTCATTCATCTTATGAGTAGAGTTAGAAGATATCCATTACCTTTAGTGCTAGAGGTTTCAAATTTAGATAGCGTAATGCCTGGCTTTGACTTTTATTTTATACCTTCAATATTAAATAGTAATGATGTGACGTATCATAATGGTTTGCTTCATAAAGCATTAAAACAATATGGTCATATGATTAATTTTGAAGAAGTGATGCTTGAAGGGTATGTCGTTCTTAATCCAGATAGTAAAGTAGCCAAACTTACGCAATCAAATACTCAGTTAGATGTTGAAGATATTGAAGCTTATGCTCAACTCGTTGAAGAAATGTATAAGTTGCCAATTTTGTATTTAGAATATAGTGGTACATATGGAGATAAAGATATTGTAAAAGCCGCTTCCCAAATGTTAACCCATACACAATTATTTTATGGTGGCGGTATTAGTTCTTTAACTGAAGCTAAAGAAATGAAAAACTATGCCGATACAATTATTGTAGGTAATATTATATACTCAGATATTAAAAAAGCTTTAAAAACTGTAAAAATAAAGAAGGAGTCGAAATAATGAATGCTCTAGTAAGTAATATGAATAAAGAACAAAGTGAAGCAGTTAGAACGACAGAAGGTCCTCTGCTTATCATGGCTGGCGCAGGTTCAGGTAAAACAAGGGTGTTAACACATCGCATAGCCTACTTATTAGATGAAAAAGATGTGTCTCCGTATAACATTTTAGCTATTACCTTTACTAATAAAGCTGCAAAAGAAATGAAAGAGCGTGTGGAACACTTGGTTGGTGAAGAAGCTCAAGTGATTTGGATGTCAACGTTCCATTCAATGTGTGTAAAGATTTTAAGAAGAGATGCAGATCGTATTGGAATTGAACGCAACTTTACCATTATTGATCCAACTGATCAAAAATCTGTAATTAAAGATGTACTTAAAAATGAAAATATTGATAGTAAACGTTTTGAACCGAGAATGTTTATTGGTGCCATCAGTAATTTAAAAAATGAATTGAAAACGCCCGAAGATGTGATGAAAGAAGCAAATGATTTTCATTCACAAATGGTTGCAACAGTATATAGTGGATATCAACGTCAACTGTCTAGAAATGAAGCATTGGATTTTGATGATTTAATCATGAAAACGATTCGTTTATTTGAACGTGTACCAGATGCATTAGAATACTATCAAAATAAATTTCAATACATCCATGTAGATGAGTATCAAGATACAAATAAAGCACAATATACACTTGTTAAATTACTTGCAAGTAAATTTAAAAATTTATGTGTTGTAGGTGATTCTGATCAATCAATATATGGATGGCGTGGTGCAGATATTCAAAATATATTATCTTTCGAGGAAGACTATCCTGAAGCAAAGACCATTTTCCTAGAACAAAATTATCGATCAACAAAAACCATTTTAACAGCTGCAAATGAAGTGATTAAACATAATACTGAACGGAAGCCTAAAGGGTTATGGACTGCAAATAATGGTGGAGAAAAGATTAAATATTATGAAGCGATGACTGAACGTGACGAAGCAGAATATGTAGTTCGTGAAATTATTAAACATCGTAAGTCTGGAAAAGACTATAATGATATGGCAATTTTGTATCGAACAAATGCACAATCACGTGTGTTAGAAGAAACATTTATGAAATCAAATATTCCTTATACGATGGTTGGAGGCCAAAAGTTCTATAATCGTAAAGAAATCAAAGATCTATTAAGTTATTTAAGAATAGTGGCAAATAGTAATGATGATATTAGTCTTCAAAGAATTATTAATGTTCCTAAAAGAGGGATAGGACCATCATCAGTTGATAAAATTCAACGATATGCACTAGATAACAATATTAGTATGTTTGATGCATTAGGAGAAGTGGATTTTATAGGGCTCTCTAAAAAAGTAACTCAAGAATGTATACAATTTTATGAAATGGTTCAAAACTTAATTAAAGAACAAGAATTTTTAGAAATTAGTGAGATTGTTGAGGAAATACTTGAAAAATCAGGATATCGTCAAATGTTAGAACATGAACAAACAATTGAATCACGTAGTCGTCTTGAAAATATTGATGAATTTATGTCTGTACCTAAAGACTATGAAAAAGATACACCTTTAGAAGAACAATCATTGATTAACTTTTTAACTGATTTATCACTTGTCGCAGATATTGATGAAGCACAAATTGATAGTGGTGTAACGTTAATGACCATGCATTCTGCAAAGGGATTAGAGTTCCCAATTGTATTCTTAATGGGTATGGAAGAATCACTTTTCCCTCATATTAGAGCAATTAAAAGTGATGACGAACATGAGATGGAAGAAGAAAGACGAATTTGTTATGTAGCCATCACACGTGCAGAAGAAGTGTTATATATTACACATGCAACTTCTCGTATGTTATTTGGACGTTCACAAGCAAATCTACCATCACGCTTCTTAAAAGAAATTCCTGAAGAATTATTAGAAACACCAGCAAAATCAAAACGACAAACAATCACTTCTAAGTCAACTACATCGTCAAAACGTGGTTTTAGTAAACGTACGACTTCTACTAAAAAACAAGTATCTGCTTCAGATTGGAAGGTAGGAGATAAAGTGACACATAAATCATGGGGCGAAGGTATGGTGAGTAATGTAAGTGAAAAAAATGGCTCTGTTGAATTAGATATTATATTTAAATCTGAAGGTCCTAAGAGTTTATTAGCTCAATTTGCGCCTATCGAAAAAAAGGAGGATTAGTAAATGGATAACATTCAAAATCGTGTCAATGAACTGCATGATTTATTAAATCAATATAGTTACGAATATTATATAAAAGATAATCCTTCTGTACCTGATAGTGAATATGACAAATTATTACGTGAATTAATTGACATTGAAAATGCACATCCTGAACTAAAAACTGACGATTCTCCAACAGTTAGGGTTGGTGGAGAAGCTCAATCATCATTTGAAAAAGTAAATCACGAAACACCTATGCTTAGTTTAGGTAATGCTTTTAATGAAGAAGAACTAAGACGTTTTGATGAACGTATTCGAGAACATATTGGTAAAGTGGAATATATGTGTGAGCTAAAAATTGATGGTTTAGCAGTTTCTTTAAAGTATGAAGATGGACGATTTGTGCAGGGATTAACGCGAGGAGATGGTACCACAGGAGAAGATATTACAGAAAATCTACGTACTATTCATGCGATTCCTCTTAAAATTAAAGAACCTTTAAATGTCGAAGTTCGTGGAGAAGCATATATGCCACGTCGTTCCTTTATGAGATTGAATGATGAGAGAGAAAAAAATGAAGAACAACCATTTGCTAATCCACGTAATGCAGCAGCAGGTTCTTTAAGACAATTAGATCCTAAATTAGCTGCTAAACGTAAACTAAGTGTCTTTTTATATAGTGTAAATGATTTTACAGATTTTAACGCTACTACTCAAAGTGATGCATTAGATGAATTAGATCGTTTAGGTTTTAAAACTAATCATGAACGTGCACGCGTAGAAGATATAGAGGGTGTACTAGAATATATTAAAAAGTGGACTAAACAACGTGAACAGTTATCTTATGATATTGATGGAATTGTTATTAAAGTGAATGATCTTGATCAACAAGACGAAATGGGATTTACTCAAAAATCTCCACGTTGGGCAATAGCTTATAAGTTTCCAGCCGAAGAAGTTGTCACAGAACTTAAAGATATTGAATTAAGTATAGGACGTACTGGCGTCGTTACACCGACAGCCATTTTAGAACCTATTCGTGTTGCGGGTACTACAGTTTCAAGAGCATCGCTTCATAATGAAGATTTAATTAAAGAACGTGATATTAGAATCGGTGATAGCGTTATAGTGAAAAAAGCTGGAGATATTATTCCTGAAGTCGTAAGAAGTATTATTGACCGTCGTCCAAATGATGCAAAACCATACCGTATGCCAACGCATTGTCCAAGTTGTGGTCATGAATTAGTGCGTATTGAAGGAGAGGTTGCGCTTAGATGTATCAATCCAAAATGCCAAGCTCAACTTGTGGAAGGATTGATTCATTTTGTTTCTCGACAAGCGATGAATATAGACGGACTAGGAAATAAAATTATTCAGCAACTGTATCATCATCAACTTATTAAAGATGTAGGTGATATTTTCTATTTAACTAAAGAAGATTTATTGCCTTTAGAACGAATGGGTACAAAAAAAGTAGAAAACTTATTAAGCGCTATTGAACATGCAAAACAAAATTCTTTAGAACATTTATTATTTGGTTTAGGTATACGACATCTTGGCGCCAAAGCAAGTCAAATTTTAGCAGAGAAATTTGAAACCATGGATCGTTTACTTAAAGTAACAGAAGAAGAACTGATAGCGATTCATGATATTGGAGATAAATTAGCACAATCTGTAGTAACGTATCTAGATAATGAGGATATTAAAGCACTTATTGAAAAATTAAAAGATAAAAATGTCAACATGACATATAAAGGTGTTAAATCCTCTGAAATTGAAGGACATCCAGAATTTCAAAATAAGACTATTGTTCTTACTGGAAAATTACAACAAATGACACGTAAAGAAGCAACAACATGGTTAGAAATGCAAGGTGCTAAAGTAACAAGTAGTGTAACTAAAAGTACAGATTTAGTAATAGCTGGTGAAGATGCTGGCTCAAAATTGTCTAAAGCTGAACAATTTGGTACAGAAATATGGTCCGAATCACAATTTATTGAAAAACAAAATGAAATATCAGAATAGAGGAGAACGTAATGAAGCGGTTATTATTATTAGTTATAACGTCGCTTATGATATTGACAGCGTGTGGCAATGGGAATGATAAAAATAGTCAGTCAAATAATAAGCAACAAGAACAAAATTCAAATAATGTAAAAACAGTTGCCACTGATCAAGAAGTTCAAGGAGATAATTATCGTACAATCTTACCATTTAAAGAAAGCCAAGCTCGTGGAGTATTACAAGATAATATGGCTAATAGCTATAACGGTGAAGATTTCGAAAATGGTTTATTACATCTAAGTAAGTCTGTATTTCCAACTGATAATTTTTTATATCAAGATGGGCAGTATTTAGACAAAAATACAGTTAACGCATATTTAAATCCCAAGTATTCTAAAGACGAAATTGATAATATGAGTGAAAGTGAAAAGGAATCAAAAAAAGCTACTGAAAATTTAGGTCTTAATCCATCACATGATGGAGAAACTAAACCAGAAAAAATAGCAGAAAGTTCTCCTGCTTATTTATCTAATATCTTAGAACAAGATTTTTATGATACAAATGATACAAAAGGAAAAACAATTAAAGGCATAACAATTGGTCTTGCTATGAATAGTGTCTATTATTATCAAAAAGAAAAAGATGGAGAAACATATAGCAAATCGCTAGATAATAAAGAAATTGAAAAACAAGGTAAAGCAATGGCTCAAGAGTTACTTACACGCCTTAGAGCAAATAAAGATTTGAAAAATATTCCAATTCACTTTGCAATATATGTTCAATCGAGTCAAGATGCAATTACGCCAGGACACTTTATTGCTAATACTACTGTTGATGACAAACAAACTAAAATTAATAAATGGAATAAAATTGATGAGATTTCAGCACTTTTACCTTCAACAGAAGCAGAAAAATATGACAAAAATCTAAATAATAATTTTAAGCAATTTAATGATGATCTTCAATCTTATTTCTCTAATTTTACTCAAGCAATTGGAAAAGTGAAATTTGTAGATAAGAAACCTAATAAACTAGTGATTGATTTGCCAATCGATTACTATGGTCAAGCTGAAACAATAGGAATTACACAATATGTAACAGAACAAGCTAAGAAATATTTTGATAATATAGATAGTTACGAAATTCGTATAAAAGATGGTAACAATTCAAGAGCACTTATTAGTAAAACAAAAGATGACAAAGACCCACAAGTCCATATTTATAGTAATTAATCAAAAAGAGGTTGTGACACGTCGTGTCACAGCCTCTTTTTGATATTCAATAAATTAATTTATTTTTCGCGAACAATGGTTTTAACTTGATTTAACTGTTGTTCAATAGAATAGTTTGATTTATAGGTGAAGATGCTAACAAGGTATGTAACGATTACACTACTAATAAAACCAGGTATAATTTCATACATACCAAATAGTTCATTAATATTAGCAAGTGGTTTAACCCAGACAATCCAAATAATGACTACGAGAGCTCCAGCAATCATACCACTTATCGCACCCGCACGTGTTAGTTTTTTCCAATATAAAGAAAAAAGAACAAGTGGACTAAACGCTGCACCAAAACCAGCCCAAGCATTTCCGACTAGGTTTAATATAGTGTCATTAGGAGACCAAGCAATAGCAAGAGCTACAATGGCCACAGCTAACACAGATAATCTGCCTACAAGTACAAATTCTTTTTGATGTGACTGAGCATGTTCTTCACCGCGAATGAGCTTATAGAAATCTTCTGTAAGTGAGCTTGAAGTCACTAATAATTGTGAAGAAATTGTACTCATAATAGCAGCTAGAATGGCAGCAAGTAAGAATCCACCTACTAAAGGATGGAAAAGAACTTGGCTCATTATAATAAATAATGTTTCTGGATCGTCCATTTTAATATGATTTTTCGAAATAAAAGCAATTCCAGTTAACCCTACACCCACAGCTCCAAGTAAACCTACAATCATCCAACTTATTCCTAAGCGTCGTGCTTTAGGTAAAAGTTTGTGAGATTTAATAGACATAAATCGTACAATAATATGAGGCTGACCAAAATAACCTAATCCCCATGCAAATAATGAAATCATACCTAAAAAAGTAGTGCCTCTAAATAAATCCATATTAGTTGGTTTCATTTCAGCTACTTGATGGAATGTATCCCATCCACTAAGTTGTATCAAAGCAACTATTGGTACCATTACCATTGCGATAAGCATGATAACCCCTTGGAAAAAGTCAGTAATAGAAACAGCTAAATATCCTCCGAAAAAGGTATATAAAATGACAATAATTGCGACTGAAATAAGTCCCCAATGATAATTTAATCCAAATGCGCTTTCGAATAATTTACCTCCAGAAACGAAGCCAGAGTGCGTATATAAAGTGAAAAAAATAACAATAATAAGACCAGAAATAATTTTAATGATATTATGTTTATCATTAAGACGATTTTTGAAAAAATCAGGGAGCGTAATTGCATCTCCAGCAACTTCTGTATATACTCTAAGCCTTGGTGCAACAACTAGATAGTTAACATAGGCACCAATAGTTAAACCAATCGTAATCCATATTGCCGATAAACCTGTGCTATAAACTGACCCTGGAAGTCCCATAATCATCCAACCACTCATATCTGAAGCACCGGCTGATAAAGCAGTAATATATGGGCCTATATTTCTCCCACCTAACATATACTCACTTAAATTGCCGGTTGCCTGTTTATAACCATAGTAACCAATCACTAGCAGAATAATAAAATAGATTGCAATCATAATATAAGTCTGCCAGCTTGTGTTAGCATGAGTACCTAAATTTGCACCTAATACAAACATTGTAATTACCCCCTTTAAAACTTTTAAATTTATATTTTTCAACAACATTGTACTGAAAAAAGAAATGACGATTTTTAAATTAGTTACATGTAATATTATACAATGATATTTATAGATTAGAGAAGTAAAATTTTATCTATAAATAACAGTTTATTTCAATATAATGATAAGCGTTAACAAGAATTATAGTATAGATAAAAAATAATTCATTTTATTATATAACGTTAATATTAATAAATTATTAATAGAAATTAATGTATATTTATAGATAACTATATAAATGAGTTACATAAGAAAGTTATTTTAATACTTAACTTTGCTAAGAATAGTTAATACACTGAGTATAATAAATATTTAGATTTTTAACTGAAAATTTGATACAATTTTATGATGAATGAGTAATAAGGAGGCTTTTTTAATAATGACTAAAGTTACACGCGAAGAAGTTGAACATATAGCACATTTAGCAAGACTTCAAATTTCTCCTGAAGAAACTGAAGAAATGGCTAATACACTTGAAAGTATCTTAGATTTTGCAAAGCAAAATGATTCAGCAGATACTGAAGGTGTGGAACCAACATATCATGTCTTAGATTTACAAAATGTGTTACGTGATGATAAAGCAATCGAGGGTATTCCTCAAGAACTTGCATTAAAAAATGCGAAAGAAACAGAAGACGGTCAATTTAAAGTACCAGCTATCATGAATGAGGAGGACGCTTAAGATGAGTATTCGTTATGAATCTGTTGAAACACTTTCAGAAATGATTAAGAGTAAAAAAATTAAACCTTCTGAAGTAGTTAAAGATATTTATGATGCTATTGAAGAAACAGATCCAACAATTAAATCATTTTTAGCTTTGGATAAAGAAAATGCAATTAAAAAAGCTAAAGAATTAGATGAGTTACAAGCTAAAGATCAATTTGAAGGTAAATTATTTGGAATCCCAATGGGAATTAAAGATAATATTATCACTAAAGATGTCGAAACAACTTGTGCAAGTAAAATGTTAGAAGGTTTTGTACCGATTTATGAATCAACAGTGATGAATAAATTACATCAAGAAAATGCAGTGTTAATCGGCAAATTAAATATGGATGAATTTGCAATGGGTGGTTCTACAGAAACATCTTATTTCAAAAAAACTGTCAATCCATTTGATCATCAAGCAGTTCCAGGAGGATCTTCTGGAGGTTCAGCTGCAGCAGTAGCAGCAGGACTAGTACCATTTAGTTTAGGGTCTGATACTGGTGGATCAATCAGACAACCAGCTGCATATTGTGGTGTAGTAGGTATGAAACCTACATATGGCCGTGTATCACGTTTTGGTTTAGTTGCTTTTGCATCTTCATTAGATCAAATTGGGCCAATCACTCGTAATGTTAAAGATAATGCGATGGTATTAGAAGCAATTGCAGGTGCAGACAAAAATGACTCTACAAGTGCACCGGTTGAAGACGTTGATTTTACTTCTGAAATTGGTAAAGATATCAAAGGTCTTAAAATTGCACTTCCTAAAGAATACTTAGGAGAAGGTGTTAGTGAGGAAGTAAAAACCTCTGTAAAACAAGCAGTAGAAACATTAAAGTCACTTGGTGCAGAAGTTGATGAAGTATCATTACCAAACACTAAATATGGTATTCCTTCTTATTATGTAATTGCATCATCTGAAGCATCTGCAAACTTAGCACGTTTCGATGGTATTCGTTATGGCTACCATTCAAAAGAAGCGCAAACATTAGAAGAATTATACAAAATGTCTCGTTCTGAAGGCTTTGGAGACGAAGTTAAACGTCGTATCTTCTTAGGTACATTCGCATTAAGTTCTGGTTATTATGATGCATTTTATAATAAATCTCAAAAAGTTAGAACATTAATTAAAAATGACTTCGATAAAGTATTCGAAAATTATGATGTTGTTGTAGGACCTACAGCTCCAACAACAGCGTTTAATTTAGGCGAAGAAATTGATGATCCTTTAACAATGTATGCAAATGACTTATTAACTACGCCTGTTAACTTAGCTGGTTTACCTGGCATTTCTGTGCCATGTGGCCAATCAAACGGACGTCCAATCGGTTTACAATTTATTGGTAAACCATTTGATGAGAAAACATTATATCGTGTGGCATATCAATATGAAACACAATTTAACTTACACGACGCATACGAAAAATTATAAGGAGTGGAAATAATGCATTTTGAAACAGTTATCGGACTTGAAGTTCACGTTGAATTAAAAACAGACTCAAAAATGTTCTCTCCATCACCAGCGCATTTTGGGGCTGAACCTAACTCAAACACTAATGTTATTGATTTAGCTTATCCGGGTGTCTTACCTGTTGTAAATAGAAGAGCAGTAGATTGGGCGATGCGTGCGTCAATGGCTCTAAACATGGACATTGCTACAAATTCTAAATTTGATCGCAAAAACTATTTTTATCCAGATAATCCGAAAGCATATCAAATTTCTCAATTTGATCAACCAATCGGTGAAAATGGATATATTGATATTGAAGTTGATGGTGAAACGAAGCGTATTGGTATTACTCGTCTTCATATGGAAGAAGATGCTGGTAAATCAACTCATAAAGATGGTTACTCTTTAGTAGACTTAAACCGTCAAGGTACACCATTAATAGAGATTGTATCTGAACCAGATATTCGTTCTCCTAAAGAAGCATATGCTTATTTAGAAAAATTACGTTCAATTATCCAATATACTGGTGTATCTGATTGTAAAATGGAAGAAGGTTCACTACGTTGTGACGCTAATATCTCATTACGTCCTTACGGTCAAAAAGAATTCGGTACTAAAACTGAATTGAAAAATCTAAACTCATTTAACTATGTTAGAAAAGGTTTAGAATACGAAGAAAAACGTCAAGAAGAAGAATTATTAAACGGTGGTACGATTGGTCAAGAAACACGTCGTTTTGATGAATCTACTGGTAAAACTATTTTAATGCGAGTTAAAGAAGGTTCTGATGATTATCGTTACTTCCCAGAACCAGATATTGTACCTTTATATGTCGATGATGAGTGGAAAGAACGTGTGCGACAAACCATTCCAGAATTGCCTGACGAACGTAAAGCTAAATATGTTAATGAACTAGGCTTACCTGAATATGATGCACATGTATTAACCCTTACTAAAGAAATGTCTGATTTCTTTGAAGGTGCGATTGAACATGGCGCAGATGTTAAACTAACATCTAACTGGTTGATGGGTGGCGTTAATGAATATCTTAATAAAAATCAAGTAGATTTAGAAGATACAAAATTAACTCCTGAAAATCTTGCTGGAATGATTAAGCTTATTGAAGATGGAACAATGAGTAGTAAAATTGCCAAAAAAGTATTCCCAGAATTAGCTGAAAATGGTGGAGATGCTAAACAAATTATGGAAGATAAAGGTTTAGTTCAAATCTCAGATGAAGCTACACTATTAAAATTTGTTAATGAAGCTTTAGATAATAATCCACAATCTGTTGAAGATTATAAAAATGGTAAAGGCAAAGCTATGGGCTTCTTAGTGGGTCAAATTATGAAAGCTTCAAAAGGTCAAGCTAATCCTCAAAAAGTCAATCAATTATTAAAACAAGAATTGGATAAAAGATAATAGCTCATCTCATATGAGGTATTAAATATAAGTTTAAGCTAAACTGTTCACAAAGTGTTTGAGATTGTGAACAGTTTTTTATTCATATTTCTAAAGAAAAGGATATTGGATTTCAATAGGATAGATAAGCAAAGTATTTAGTTTGTTCCTAGTGTCAAAAGAATGAGATATTCTTTACTTCGGTTAGTTTATTACAACAATTGTACAACAAAATGATACCTACAAAAATTTAAAAGAATGGGTATAAATACTTTTAACTCATTCATAAATCATTTAATATAGTGTTATGTAATAAAAAGTAGAGGGATAACTTATGAGAAAACGAGCAAGAATCATTTATAATCCAACTTCTGGAAAGGAGCTATTTAAACGCACTTTACCAGATGTTTTAATAAAATTAGAACGTGCAGGTTATGAAACAAGTGCTTATGCAACTGAACGAGAAGGAGATGCTACACTTGAAGCGGAACGTGCACTTGAACAAAACTATGATATTATTATAGCCGCTGGCGGTGATGGCACTTTAAATGAAGTTGTAAATGGAATTGCTGAACAACCCAATAGACCTAAATTAGGTATTATACCTATGGGTACAGTGAATGATTTTGGACGAGCTTTACATTTACCAAATGATATTATGGGTGCAGTAGATGTTATTATTAAAGGTCATACGACAAAAGTAGATATTGGAAAAATGAATAACCGATATTTTATAAATTTAGCTGCTGGAGGTAAGCTCACGCAAGTATCCTATGAAACACCTAGTCGCTTAAAATCTATTGTTGGACCTTTTGCATATTATATAAAAGGTTTCGAAATGTTGCCGCAAATGAAGGCAGTCGATTTGAGAATTGAATATGATAATGAGGTATTCCAAGGGGAAGCACTATTATTCTTACTAGGGCTTACCAATTCAATGGCAGGCTTTGAAAAACTTGTACCTGATGCTAAGTTAGATGATGGGTATTATACTTTAATTATCGTTGAGAAAGCAAACTTAGCTGAATTAGGCCATATCATGACATTAGCTTCTAGAGGTGAACATACCAAACATCCTAAAGTAATATATAAAAAAGCAAAATCAATTAATATTTCATCATTTACAGATATGCAATTAAATGTAGATGGAGAATATGGTGGTAAATTACCTGCAAACTTTTTAAATTTAAAACAGCATATTGAAGTTTGTACTCCTAAAGATATTTATAATGATGAGATATCTGAAAATCATTAAAGTATTTAAGAATTAAACGAATTAGGGAAAATGAAATAAGAAGTTAAAAAGAGGTTATCTATAATTTCTAGTTTGAAAAGGTAAGAAGTTATACGTACCTCTTTTTCATATGGAGTGAAAAAATAATAGTGATGATTAATAAAAATGATGTAATAAAAGGAAAAGTGATAGATTTAACGCATGAAGGACATGGTGTGATTAAATTAGATCGTTATCCTATTTTTGTTCCTAATGTGTTAATTGATGAAGAAGTAGAGTTTAAGGTAATTAAAGTAAAGAAAAACTTTGCTATTGGTAAACTATTAAAAATACTAAAACAAAGTGAGCAAAGAGTAACACCTCCTTGTATATATTATGAGAAATGTGGAGGATGCCAGTTACAACATATGTCTTATGAATCTCAGCTAAAAATGAAAAAACAACAAGTTGTTAATTTATTTCATAAAAAGGCGAAATTAGAGGAAACAGTGATTCACGATACTATTGGTATGAATCATCCATGGCGGTATAGAAATAAATCCCAGCTTCCTGTAGGTAAAGATAAAAATAATAAAACGATAATGGGATATTATCGTCAAAGAAGTCATGACATCATTGATATGGATAGTTGCTTAATTCAAGATGAAAAACAACAAGAACTAATGAATGATATAAAACAGTGGTTAAATGAATTGAATGTAAGCATTTATAATGAAAAAAATAAAAAAGGGTTATTACGTCATGTAGTCATTCGAACAAGTCATTATACAAATGAAGTTATGATTATATTTGTAACAAATGGTTCTAAATTTAAAGAAGCTGAAACGCTAGTACATAGACTAACAGAGGTATATCCTGACATAACAAGTATTAAACAAAATATTAATAATTCACATTCAAATGTCATAATGGGTAAGCAATCGATGACTTTATATGGAAAAGATAAAATTACAGATCAGTTAAGTGAAACTATTTTTGAAATTAGTGATCAATCGTTTTATCAAATTAATTCTGTTCAAACAGAAAAATTATATCAGAAAGCTATTGACTATGCTCAATTAAGTGGAAATGAAATTGTTTTAGATACATATTGTGGTATAGGAACGATTGGGCTTTACATGGCATCAGTGGCTAAACATGTATATGGTGTCGAAATTGTGCCATCAGCTATTGAAGATGCCAAGCAAAATGCTTTAATTAATCATTTTGATAATACAACGTTCGAATGTGGTAAAGCAGAAGAAGTGATAATTGAATGGAAACAAAAAGGAATAGAACCTGATGTTATCATGGTCGATCCTCCACGAAAAGGATGCGATCAAGTCTTTATAGAAACATTATTAGAGTTAGCCCCTAAGCGCATTATCTATATTTCATGTAATCCTTCAACACAACAAAGAGATGCTCAACTTTTAGCTAATCTATATCATTTAAAAGAAATAACACCAGTCGATATGTTTCCACATACAACACATATTGAAACTGTGGCCTTATTCGAAAGAAAAACAGTGTAATTAAATTAAAGTAAATGAGGAGAAGTTTATTAAAATAAGATTACAAAGGGTTTAAGTTATTTATAATCGCTTTCATTCTAACACTTCTACATGTATACTATGAAAGAGTTTTAGTGAAATGAGTGGAGGTTGACAGATGCACAAAATTGATTTATCACACAATCGAATCAAAATATCAAAATTACTTACCATTCAAGTTGTTATGATGTTATTTGCAATTTTATTTACATATAAGTGGGCAGTTAATTATGTTGATATTATTGAACAACGTTTTTTGACAAATGTCATTTATGGAATACTTGGTTTTATTGGAGTATTAATTATTCACGAATTAATACATAAATGTTTATTTTTTATTTTTTCTAAAGGACAGAAACCACAATTTAAATATAAAAATGGAATTTTGCTCATTTATTTGTCATCTAAATACTTTAATAAATGGCAATTTTGTGCAGTCATGCTTGCACCATTAGTAATCATTACAATAGGGTTAATGATTTCATTTTACCACTTTGCTTACTCTTCTATTATATTTATATCAAGCATACACATCGGATATTGTTTGATTGATATATATCTAGCAGGTATAACAATTATTAACAAATTTAAATATATTCGTTCTACTGATGAAGGTATCTTTATGTATCATCATTTGCCTATATCTATAAATAATGATTATGAATAAACATCTGCATAAGTCTTAATATTATTATAAATGCATTTATAAAGTGTTTTCTTTTAGGGTGCAGTATAATAGTATTGAGGCTTATTTTATTTAAAAAGGAGTGAGACAATGACAGAAAGGAGAATCGTTCATATTGATATGGATTGTTTCTACGCTCAGGTAGAAATGAGAGATAATCCTAAATTACAAGGAAAACCTGTCATTGTAGGTGGAAAAGCAAGTCATCGAGGAGTCGTTTCAACCGCTTCATATGAAGCACGTAAATATGGTGTTCATTCAGCAATGCCTATGTCGCAAGCACATAAACTATGTCCAAATGGGTACTATGTTAGAGCAAGATTTGATGTATATCGTGAAGTTTCAAGTAAGATAATGGAAATTTTTAAACAGTATACTGAAATTGTAGAACCTTTAGCACTAGATGAAGCGTATTTAGATATTACTCATTTAGTTAAACCTCATCGATCAGCATCAAAAATTGCTTCAAACATACGTAAAGATATCTTCAATAAAACAGGTTTAACGTCTTCTGCTGGTGTTTCTTATAATAAATATTTAGCTAAATTAGCTAGTGGAATGAATAAGCCTAATGGAATGATGGTTATTCATTATCAGAATGTGCATGACATACTAATGAACTTAGATATAGGTGATTTTCCAGGCGTTGGAAAAGCTTCTAAAAAAATCATGCATGAACATGATATTTATACTGGTAAAGATTTATATAGCAAATCGGAATTTGAATTGATTCGCTGGTTTGGAAAAAAAGGACGAGGACTTTATCAAAAAGCAAGAGGCATTGATGATAGTGAAGTAAAAGCAAGTAGGATTCGTAAGTCAGTAGGAACCGAACGTACTTTTTCAACAGATATTAATGATGATAAAGAGATTCTACAAAAAATATGGGAACTTTCTCGTAAAACATCTGAACGATTAACTCAATTGCAAAAGTCTGGCACAACAGTTACTGTCAAAATTAAAACGCATCGCTTTGAAACTTATTCTAAACAAAGAAGTTTGAGAGAAGCGGTAAGTAAAGACATTGATATTTATAATATAGCTTATGATTTATATCATGAATTAAAAGACCCTGATGTACCTATCAGATTAATTGGGGTTACAGTAGGTCATCTAGAGCAATCAACATATCAAAATATGACCATTTATGATTTCATTTAAAGATAGAAATAGATAAGATGTTTTAAATTATCTATTTCTATCTTTTAAATTTTTACCATGAAATTGAAGCACACTTTGTAAGCTATCATAGTGTTTTAATAATCTATAAGTAATCATTGCGCAAGCTTTTGCGTCATTCAGGGCATCATGATGGCCATGAAAATTTAAGTTGTAATGGTTCATTAGATGTTTTAATCCATATCGATAAGCTTTGATCGTACGTCTAGCAAGTTGATATGAGCAGAAATAGGTAAGTGAGGGAACAGCTATGTTTAAATGTTTTAAGCTTTGATGTAATACACCCATATCAAAAGCAGCATTATGTGCCACTACGGGTAATTGATTTATAAATTGCAACATATATGGAAAGACTTCTTTAAAATCTGGCGCACCTTTAACATCCTCAGGATGAATACCATGAACATGAATATTTGTTTCCGAAAAATAGTCATGAGGATTAACAAGCGTGTAAAACGTTTCGACTATTTCGTTATCTACTACTTTTACCATGCCAACAGAACAAATACTTGTTCTTTTTTTATTTGCAGTTTCAAAATCCAAAGCTATAAATGAATTTTTAAGCATTCTATATTCCTTTCTAAATATTTAAAATGAATTATTCACAGTTTAACAGAAAGTACGATTTAAATATAAATAATTGCTTTTTTCATAATCTATAGATAACAGAGTAAAAAATAGATACGGAATTTAAAGTGAAAAAGTTATAATTAGAAGTGTATTTTGTTACTTTTAATTGAGAATATTTTTTGTTACTTTAGATACATGATATAATTACTCGAGTGAATTATGCGAGGAGGAAAGACATGAGACAATGGACAGCAACACACTTGGCTAAACTAGCACGCAAGATAAGTATCGCAGCAGGAAAAAAAGGAACTGATTTACCAGGTCAAATTGCTCGCAAAGTAGATCAAAATATTTTACGAAAGTTAGCTTCACAAGTTGATGATATTGTTTTTATCAGTGGAACAAATGGTAAAACAACAACTTCCAATTTGATTGGGCACACTTTAAAAGCAAATAATATTGAAATTATACATAATAATGAAGGTGCTAACATGGCTGCTGGAATTACTTCGGCATTCATCATGAAAAATGTAAAAGATATTAAAGTAGCGGTCATTGAAATTGATGAGGGTTCAATTCCAAAAGTATTAAAAGAAGTTACACCTTCAATGATGGTATTTACTAATTTCTTTCGTGACCAAATGGATCGATTTGGTGAAATTGATATTATGGTTAATAATATTGCAAAATCAATTAGTAATAAAGGGATTAAATTAATTTTAAATGCCGATGATCCATTTGTAAGTCGTTTGAAAATAGCGAGTGATACAATTGTATATTACGGAATGAAAGCCCATGCACATGAATTTGAACAAAGTACTATGAATGAAAGTAAATATTGTCCGAATTGTGGTAGATTATTAACTTATGATTATACCCATTATAATCAATTAGGACATTATCATTGTGAATG
The DNA here is from genome assembly GCF_026222585.1 of Staphylococcus sp. SUC_1.2. Classification (NCBI taxonomy): domain Bacteria; kingdom Bacillati; phylum Bacillota; class Bacilli; order Caryophanales; family Staphylococcaceae; genus Staphylococcus; species Staphylococcus sp. SUC_1.2. The sequence goes on from NZ_JANJPM010000007.1 coordinate 74,057, forward strand.
TGGATTTAAGCGTGAAACACCTAAATATGAAGTTTCACAATTTGAGGTGCAACCATTTATTGATATGGATGTGAACGATGCGCACTTTGAAATGAAAATTGCTGGTGATTTTAATGCTTTTAATGCACTTGCTGCATATTCAGTATTAAAAGAGTTAGGCTTAAATAATGATGCAATTCGTAAAGGATTTAAAACATACACTTCAAATAATGGTCGAATGCAATACTTTAAGCGTGGTCAAAAAGAAGCAATGATTAATTTAGCTAAAAATCCTGCTGGCATGAATGTGAGTCTATCAGTCGGACATCAACTTAAAGAAAAAAAAGTATATGTTATCAGTCTGAATGATAATGCTGCTGATGGCAGAGATACATCTTGGATTTACGATGCGGATTTTGAAAAGTTACGTAATCAAAATATAGAAAAAATTATTGTAACGGGTACAAGAGCAGAAGAATTACAACTTAGACTGAAATTAGCTGAAGTAGATGTTCCAATTATTTTAGAGAAAGATATTTATAAAGCTACAGCTTTAACTATGAATTATCCAGGCTTTACAGTAGCGATTCCAAATTATACGTCACTTTCACCTATGTTAGAACAACTTAATCGCTCATTTGCAGGAGGACGTTAGATATGTACGAATTAACAGTTTTTCATTTTATGTCGGACAAATTAAATTTATATAGTGATATAGGAAATATTATTGCTTTAAAACAGAGAGCAAAAAAACGCAATATTAATTTAAAAGTTATCGAAATTAATGAAACTGAAGGAGTTACATTAGAAAAATGCGATATTTTCTTTATTGGTGGGGGTAGTGATAGAGAACAAAGTATCGCTACTAAAGAGTTAAGTAAAATTAAAACCATATTAAAAGATGCAATAGAAGATGGAATGCCAGGTTTAACCATTTGTGGTGGATATCAATTTTTAGGTACTAAATATATTACCCCTGATGGTACTGAGTTAGAAGGACTTGGAATTTTAGACTTTTATACAAAATCAAAAACAGATCGTTTAACAGGGGATATCGTAATTAAAAGTGATACATTTGGAACAATAGTAGGTTTTGAAAATCACGGTGGTCGTACATATCATAATTTCAATACACTGGGTCATGTAGTAACCGGGTATGGTAATAATGATGATGATAAAAAAGAAGGTATACATTATAAAAACTTATTAGGAACTTACCTACATGGGCCTATATTACCGAAAAATCATGAACTTACTGATTATTTATTAGAGAAGGCATGTGAACGTAAAGGAATTCCATTTACACCAAAACAATTAGATAACACTGAAGAAGAAGCGGCGAAATATGTTATTATTGAACGTTCAGAAAAAGAATAAAAACGTTGGATGACTTGAATTATTTCAATTCATCCAACGTTTTTTTATGCTTTAACAAATCGATTATCTAGTAAATTGTAGATAAGTAAAATTTCATAAATAACATGACTCTTAATTTGATTCTTATCGAATTCTTCTAGTATTTTGACTGAAGATTTTAAAGTAGATATAGATTTAGATTCTCTTTTAAAAACTCCATCTAAAGGGATATTGTTGATACTATTACTAATTTTTATAATTGCCATTTTTTCCTCAGTAGTAAAACAAATATTTACGTTTTTTGGTAAATAAATAATATTTGATAAATGTGTAGCAAGAAGTCTATCAATATATGCTCTATTTGACATATCTTTTAATTGTTTCCATTTATCTTCGTTATTTTTATGATAGCGTAATTCATCTCGTTGATAATTCATTAAAGTATCTGTTTTTTTATTCATATCAGATAAGGTTGCTAATGATGTATTACTATTATCTGAATCAAATTTTCCTAATAATAATTCATGACATCTAGAAGCGAATAGTTCATACAAATTATTTTCTGAATGAATTAAGTTCTCTTCGATTTGATGATAATATTTAGGCGGTAATACGAAAAAATTTACTAATCCAGCAGTTACTAGACCAATTAAAGCTGTTAAGAGTCTTGAGAAAAAATTAAAAAGATAGGCTTCATGAATACCAGGTATCATAGCAACTGAAGTTAATACTGCAACAGTTGTACCAACTTGGAGATTTAATTTTGTACACGCTAAAATAGTAAAAATAGCACTAAAGGTGTAAGTAAATGGAGATTGATCGCCGAAGATATAAGTAAAAATAACTGCAAACAATGCACCTATGACGGTAGCAGGAAGTCGACGATAACCTTTTCGTAAAGAAGCTTTAGCAGTTGGTTCAATCGAAACAATTGCTGTTAAAATAGCAAATATAGGAGTTAAGTTTAATAGTAAACAAAATAAAGTTGTTAGAAAAGTAGCTAGACCCGTTTTTATTGTTCTAGCGCCTATAATATGTTTATACCATTGATTCATATTGTTAAATCCTCTCAAAGAACGAACGTGATGATTATAATGTTAGAATAAGTTTAATATCAAGTTTGATGTAGTGAGACATCAAGTCAGTAGATATTACATTTCTTATTTAGTATATCAAAAAATTTTTGGTATAATAAGGTGGAATATTTTTTAAAAAGGAACGGGATAATATGATTGTAAAAACAGATGAAGAATTACAAGCGTTAAAAGAAATAGGATATATATGTGCAAAAGTGCGAGATACAATGCAAGAAGCAACTAAACCTGGGATTACTACAAAAGAATTAGACAATATCGCTAAAGAATTATTTGAAGAACATGGTGCAATCTCAGCACCTATTCATGATGAAAAATTCCCAGGTCAAACTTGTATTAGTGTTAATGAAGAAGTAGCTCATGGAATACCTGGTAAACGTATTATTCGTGAAGGGGACTTAGTTAATATAGATGTTTCAGCATTAAAAAATGGATATTATGCAGATACTGGCATTTCTTTTGTAGTAGGAGAAGCGGATAACCCTTTAAAACAAAAAGTATGTGATGTAGCACTTGAAGCATTTGATGCAGCAATGGCTAAAGTAAAACCAGGTACAAAACTAAGTAATATTGGTAAAGCAGTACATGCTACAGCACGTAAAAATGATTTAACTGTTATTAAAAATTTAACAGGCCATGGTGTAGGACAATCTTTACATGAAGCGCCAAGTCATGTTATGAATTATTATGATCCTAAAGATAAGACGCTTTTAAAAGAAGGCGTAGTCATTGCAGTAGAACCTTTTATTTCATCTAAAGCAACATTTGTTACTGAAGGCAAAAATGACTGGGCATTTGAAACTAAAGATAAAAGCTTTGTGGCCCAAATTGAGCATACTGTCATTGTTACGAAAGATGGCCCGATTTTAACAACAAAAATTGATTAAGAAAAATGAAGTTGAAAAGAAGTCATTTTGATGTCGTCGTCCCACACTGACAATGATTCCCCAACATAGAGATGTTCCATAAAGAACATTTCTATGTTGGAATTTGGAGTCTCTGATGATGTTGAAAAAACTTGTGATAAAATGTATTTTCAAGAATTATTAGTATATTAAAAAGAGTCCGGAACATAAAGTTTCTGGATAAGTGAAAAAAGACAATTTCTATGCCTAAGACAACAATGATGTCTTAGGCTTTTTTATGACCAACGTTGTTCTACTTTGCCAAATTTCCAAATAAGAGTGGACATAAAACATGTAATCAAAAATAAAGCTACCAAAAAATAGCTTAATTAGTCAAAGCGAATCGACTGAACAATATTACAAAATACACATTTTACTGAAACACCTAAAAGAATAGACTTTAAAAACACAACACCAAATAATAAATAGTTAGTATCAGCGATAAATGAAAAACTAAATTTGAACATGTGAAGTAAAAAATGTTTAAGATATATGGATACCACCTTAAATCACTCTTTTCAATAGTATTCAACTCATATCCTTATTTTTAAATTAAAATTAATCGTACTTAAGTATGAGAAGAAAATGGTTCCTAGGACTATATTAAGTAAGATTCCACTCATTTATAATAAAGTTTAGTAAACAACGAGGTGGTTCTATGAATTATTTAGATTTATATTTACAACACTTTTTAAAAATAATTATAAAAAATAATATTAATGATTATCGTTCATTATTAGATGATAAGCTTCAGAGTATGGAACGATATATAAAATATTTAAAAAATAAAAAAGAAAAAATCAATACTTTAATTGACAGTTTATCTGCTACACTAGAGAATAAGTATATTGATATGATAAATATGTATAATATAAAGAATGCTCAGGAAGTTCATAATTATGAAATAGATTTATTAAAACAACGTTTAGATAAATTTGAAGCATATTATGCCAAAATTGAAGCTAATATTCATCGTTGTACGAAAGAACGTATTGCTGCAGAAGAACAATATGCAATAATTGAACAAATGAGTTATGTAGCTTAATTAAAATCAGGAGGGACACATTGACACGTAAATATATATCTACTGAATTATTAATTATTTTTACAGCGCTAATGATTATCGCTAACTTTTATTACATCTTTTTTGAAAAAATTGGATATTTATTTATTTTATTATTAGGATGTATATTAATTTATGTAGGGTACCTTTACTTTCATAAAGTAAGAGGGTTATTGGCGTTTTGGATAGGAGCACTACTCATAGCGTTTACCTTGTTATCCAACAAATATACGATTATTATTTTATTTATATTTTTAGTAATAATCATTATTAGATACTTAGTTTTTAAATTTAAACCTTTGAAGATTGTGGCCTCGGAAGAAGAAGTGACCTCTCCTCAATTTATTAAACAACGTTGGCTAGGTGAACAACGTACTCCAGTATATGTATATAAATGGGAAGATGTGCAAATTCAACATGGGGTTGGAGATATTCATATTGATATGACAAAAGCAGCAAACATCAAAGAAAATAATACGATTGTAGTTAGACATATTTTAGGTAAAGTACAACTGATTGTTCCAGTTAATTATAATATTAATCTTCACATGGCATCATTTTATGGTACCGCTTATATAAATGGAGAAGCATATAAAGTAGAAAATAATCATGTCCAAGTAGAAGAAAAACCGAAAGAAGAAAATTATAGTGTAAATATATATGTATCAACATTTATTGGTGATGTTGAGGTGATTTATCGATGAATCACTATTTAAGAGCAATAGGATCCATGCTTATTTTAGTGTATAGCATGCTAACTGCGTTTTTATTTATAGATAAAGTTTTTGTAAATATTATATATTTTCAAGGAATGTTCTATACTCAAATATTTGGTATACCTGTGTTTCTATTTCTTAATTTAGTGATTATTTTACTTTGTATTATCGTTGGCTCTGTATTAGCTTATAAAATAAATCAGCAAAATGATTGGATAAAGAATCAAATTGAACACGCCATTGAAGGTGAAACGGTAGGTATTAATGATAAAAACATAGAACTATATAATGAAACAATTGATATTTATCAAATGTTAGTGCCTTTAAATCAAGAATTACAGCGATTAAGAATCAAAACTCAAAATTTAACAAATGAAAACTACAATATGAATGACATTAAAGTAAAAAAAATTATAGAAGATGAGCGTCAGCGTTTAGCAAGGGAATTACACGATTCAGTAAGTCAACAACTTTTCGCAGCAAGTATGATGTTATCAGCGATAAAAGAAACAGAACTAGAACCACCCCTTAACCAACAAATTCCAGTACTTGAGAAAATGATACAAGAATCTCAATTAGAGATGCGAGCGCTGTTACTACATTTGCGACCTTTAGGACTCAAGGATAAATCATTAGGGGAAGGTATTAAAGATTTAGTCATTGATTTACAAAAGAAAGTACCTATGAAAGTCATTTATGATATACAAGATTTTAAAGTGCCTAAAGGAATTGAAGATCATCTATTTCGAATTACACAAGAGGCAATTTCAAATACATTAAGACATTCTGATGGAACTAAAGTGACAGTCGAATTATTTAATCATCAAGATTATTTATTATTAAGAATTCAAGATAATGGTAAAGGCTTTAACGTAGATGAAAAAGTAGAACAAAGTTATGGATTGAAAAATATGAGAGAACGTGCATTAGAAATAGGTGCAACGTTTCATATCGTATCTCTACCAGATTCAGGAACTAGAATAGAGGTAAAAGCACCTTTAACGAAAGAGGAGGGTTAATATGACGATTAAAGTATTATTTGTAGACGATCATGAAATGGTTAGAATTGGTATTTCAAGTTATTTATCTACTCAATCTGATATTGAAGTAGTAGGAGAAGGATCATCAGGAAAAGAGGCAATTGAAAAAGCACATACGTTAAATCCTGATTTAATTTTAATGGATTTGTTAATGAATGATATGGACGGTGTAGAAGCGACGACACAAATAAAAAAAGATTTGCCTCATATCAAAGTAGTCATGTTAACAAGTTTTATAGAAGATAAAGAAGTATATAGAGCACTTGATGCAGGGGTTGATAGTTATATATTAAAAACGACAAGTGCCAGTGATATTGCAGAAGCAGTTAGAAAAACATATCGTGGAGAATCTGTATTCGAGCCAGAAGTTTTAGTAAAAATGAGAAATAGAATGAAGAAGAAAGCAGAATTATATGAAATGCTCACTGAACGTGAAATGGAAATATTGTTATTAATTGCTAAAGGCTATTCTAATCAAGAAATTGCCAGTGCTTCACATATTACAATTAAAACAGTAAAAACACATGTGAGTAATATTTTAAGTAAACTAGAGGTACAAGATAGAACACAAGCGGTTATTTATGCATTCCAACATAATTTAATTCAATAATAAAAAGCTCCTTATAAAGAAGTCAAAAAATGACTATCTCATAAGGAGGTTTTTCGTTAAAAGTTTTCTTTTCTATAGCTATTTATCTTTATCAAATTTATCTTTAATTTTATCAACAAAAGAGTCTTGTTCACTATGTTTATCATTGGGTGTAGGATCCACATCATAATTTTTTTCATATTTAGATGATGCTGTAGAATCGTATTCATATTTTGTATTCTCATTGTAATGATTTTCATTATTATCATCATGTTTTAAGGCAGCTTCTTCAGGTGTAGAACCTTTAATGACATGTCTTTGATGAATAATTGCATTAATTTCAGCACCAATAATGATAATGAAACATGTAATGTAAATCCATAGTAATAAAATGATGATTCCAGCAAGACTACCATATGTTTTAGAATAGTTGCCAAAGTTAGATAAATACCAACCAAATGCAAATGATCCTAATAACCATACAATAGAAGTAAAGATTGCACCAGGATATACAGATTTAAACTTAGTTTTAACGTTAGGTGCTACTGAATATAATGTTAAGAATAAAATAATAATAACAATAAGTGGTAACAATATACGCACTAAATCAAATATCCAAGCGACTTGTTGATCTAAACCTAACGGACCAAATAGATGATCTTTAATAAAATTACCAAATGTAGGTAATGTTAGAGCTATAGCTAATACAATAGCCATAACAATTGTAAACAAAATGCTTAATAATTTAAGAACAATAGGATTACGAGCATCTTCAACATCATAAGCAACATTAAATGAATTCATAATTGCTGTCATACCATTTGATGCTGACCAAATAGCTAAAATCAAACCAACTGATAATAAGCTACCACTAGAGTTACTTGTAATATCTTTAAAAATTTTAGTAACAACGTCAGCAGTCTCAGCAGGAGCATTTTGACTAACTAAGTCTTTAATTTGCTGAGGATCAATTTGGAATAATGGTAATAAAGTTAATAAAAAGATTAACATTGGGAATAAAGCTAATACAAAGTGATACGTCATTTGAGCCGCTAAACCTGAAGCATCATCTTTACCAATACGATAAATAAGATAAGATAAAAAATTAGAATTTTTAGTGTATTTTGCAGGTTTATTCAACCTAGAAACGAAAAAAACTTGTTTATCTTTTTTAGGCTTCTTTGATTGAAATTCCTGAGGTTCTACGTATGTACGATCAACCTTTATTTTCTCTTTATTTTCTGTCTCTTTTTCCTTAATAGAGTTAAGGTACTTAGAGTTTGATTGATTTTTTTTTGACATAGACGTCTCCTTAAAAATTAATTCTAAAATAAAGGCAAAACTACCTAAGTAAAAAGGAATTTTGCCTTTATTTTCTGTCAATTATATTTGATTAGCTAAGACGATTGTTTTTACGATTTACAAATGTATCTTTAGCATCTTTAATTGATTTTTCTAATTCTGGATTATTACGACGAATTTCTTCGATCGTATCTTTCCAATACAATACTTCATTTTTAATTGAAGTAATTTTAGAAGGTTTACGAGAACGATTACCTTCTTTAATGTCTTTGAATGATTGTACTAATGCATTACGTGTTGATTTATCTGCTAAAGTAGCAGCTCCACCAACGATAGCACCAATAATAATACCTGGAACAAATTTGTTTTCCATTTTAGTTACCCCTCTTTCAAATTAGTATCTTTAACGATGAAATCTATTAAATTGTCACAAGATGATTGTACCATGTCATATACACCTTCAAAATTATTTGTGTAATAAGGATCAGGCACATCAGTCTCTTCCATGTTACTAAATTCTAGCAATTTGAACAATTGACCTTTAAGATTGGGATTAATTGATTTAATATTATCCACATTACTTTGGTCCATAGCGATAATATAATCAAAATCATCATCAGGTTCAAATAATTCACTAACAATACCATCAAAAGGTATATGGTGTTGTTTCAGAATTTTTTGAGTACCTTGATGAGGAGGTTCACCTAAATTCCAACGTCCAGTACCCCTAGAATGTACAATAACATCAGAAATACCGCGTTCTTTTAATCGTTGACGCATGATTGCTTCAGCCATTGTAGAACGACAAATATTTCCAAGACATACAAAAGCTACATCTACCATCTTGTACTCCTCCAAACTTTAATATATAAACTATTTTATAGTTATTTTTAACATTTATAAAGCCATAATTTTACTAATTTCTATAAAAGTTTAATAAATTTTTATACTTTGATAAAATATGATAATAAAGAGGTGAAACAAATGGCACAGAATAATGAACAAATGATTAAAAATATTCGAAAAAAATTAAATATTGTAAATCAATCTTTAATTAATCCAGAAAAATTTAAAGATACAGATACAAAGGATATTAAAGACATTCATGATTTTGTTATGTCTAAAGATTCATTTTCACCAAGTGAAATTACAGCAATTGCTGATGAATTAGGTAATTTACGTCACGAGTAAGGAGAATTTAAATGGCCAATCAAGATTATCAAGACAAATTAAAACAATATGCAGAATTATTAGTAAAGGTAGGTATGAACGTTCAACAAAATCAACCTGTGTTTATAAGAACTTCTGTAGAAACTATAGAATTAACGCGCTTAATTGTCGAAGTAGCCTATAAAGAAGGCGCTTCAGATGTAAGAGTGGTATATACAGATCCTATTTTAGAACGCTTAAAATATGAAAATGAAGCTGTTGATTATTTTGAAAATCATGCTGTTAAAGCTTATGATGTTGAAGAGCGTATGGATTATGCTCGTAGAGGAGCAGCGAATTTAGCACTTATTTCCGGTGATCCAGATTTATTAAATGGCATTGATGCAGAAAAATTAAAAGCGTCTCAGTTTAATTATGGACAAGCATTCAAAGGGTATATGGAAGGTAGCCAAAAAAATGCATTTCCATGGGTAGTAGCTGCATTTCCATCTAAAGCATGGGCAAAACGTGTATATCCTAATTTGCCTGAAGAAGAAGCATACAGTCAATTTATCGATGAAGTATTCGAAATTGTACGTGTGGATGGAAATGACCCAATCACAAATTGGGAGCAACATGTGAAATCTCTAAGTGTACATGCAAATAAACTTCAAGAAAAAAATTATAAGGCATTACATTATATGTCTGAAGGCACTGATTTAACAGTAGGACTACCAAAAGGACATATTTGGGAAGATGCAACAAGCTATGTAAATGGAAATCAACAACCATTTATTGCTAACATCCCAACGGAAGAAGTATTTACTGCACCAGATAGAAATCATGTAGATGGCTATGTAACTAATAAATTACCATTAAGTTATAATGGTAATATTATTGATGGATTCACTTTAACATTTAAAAATGGTGAAATTATCGATGTTAAAGCAGAAAAAGGTGAAGAAGTTTTAAAAGATTTAATTAGCACAGATGAAGGCTCTAAGCGATTAGGAGAAGTTGCTCTAGTTCCAGATGATTCGCCAATTTCAAATCGTAATACTATCTTTTATAATACTCTATTTGATGAAAATGCATCTTGTCATCTTGCTATTGGTTCAGCCTACGGGTTTAATATTAAAGGTGGCACAGAAATGTCTACTGAAGAAAAAATAGCAAGTGGGTTAAATGATTCTAATGTTCATGTGGATTTTATGATTGGAAGTTCAGATCTAACGATATATGGTATTTTACAAGACGGCTCTAAAGAATTAGTTTTCGAAAATGGGAATTGGGCACAATAACTCATTTAAATTAGGAATAGGAGAAATAAAGTATGTCAAATTCTCAAGTTAATAAAAAATCTATGTCTGAATCAAAAAGTATTAAAACACGACAAGTATTTCCTCAAGATACCAATCATCACCATACAATGTTTGGTGGATCATTGATGGCTAATATTGATGAAATAGCTGCAATTACAGCTATGAAACATGCGAATGCACAAGTGGTTACTGCTTCTACTGACTCGGTGGATTTTTTAAGACCTATAAAAACAGGGGATATTACGTCTTATGAAGCAATGGTAAGTTACGCAGGATCAAGTTCAATGGAAATTTGTGTGCAAATTATTATTGAAGATGTGCTAAATAAGGAAAGACATTTAGCAGCATTGAGCTTTTTAACATTTGTTGCCCTAGATGAAAATGGAAAACCAACACGTATTCCTAAAGTGTACCCTGAAACTAAAATAGAAAAGTGGTTCTATGAAGGAGCACCAAAACGTGTTCAACGAAGAAAAGAACGACGTGAAGAAAGTAAAAAAACCATTGAATTTTTATCTGAAGCACAGCACATAGAAGATATTTAAGATTTATAAT
>NZ_JANJPM010000064.1:0-3530 GCF_026222585.1 Staphylococcus sp. SUC_1.2
AATTCAAGAGACCTACGGTCATTTACCTAAATATATTGTAGCTGACGCAGGTTATGGTAGCGAACCCAATTATATGGTAATTATAAATGATTTTAATCGAATACCGCTTATAACCTAAAAGATAAAACTAAAAAATATAAAAGTGACATCTTTAATACTCAAAATTGGGATTATGACGAAATTAACGATGAATACATTTGTCCAAACAATAAGCGATTAGATTTTAAAAAATATGCCTATCGCCATGATAAATATGGTTTTAAACGGGACTTTAAATTATATGAATGTGATGATTGTTTAGAATGCCTTCTGAAACACCAATGTATGAAATTTAATTCAAAAACGAATAAAAAAATACTAAAAAATTATAATTGGAAATATGTTAAAGCCCAAATTAATAAAAAGCTTTCAGAACTAAAAACAAAAACTATCTACAGTCAAAGAAAAATTGATGTGGAACCTGTTTTTGGATTTACAAAGGCTATTTTAGGTTTCACTCGAATCTCCGTTCAAGGGATAAATAAAGCCAAAAGAGAACTAGGATTTGTATTAATGACGCTCAATATAAGAAAAGTAACAGCTCAGCGAGCTGAAAATAATCAAAAAATTTATAAAAAAGACAATTTTTATATTATTTCAATAGAAATTGTCTTTTCTCACTTATCCAGAAATTTTATGTCCCGGACTCTTTTAATGTAATTCTATCTTTTTAAAAACTAAAATATACTTAAAAAATACATTAATTAAATAAAACGATTTATCACTAAGAGAAAATAAATATAAAAATTTAGAAATTATAAAACAATAAAATTAAAAAATGTTCATCAAAAATTTATGTAATTTTACTTAGCACTATAAAACTAAACATCTAAAAAATTAAAAATCTTTAAATAATTGAAAAAATATAAATAAACCATAGTTATTGATTTTATTTATAAGATTCTAGAATTTTAAACATTCTTTTCTAATATATTATATATGATAACCAATTATTTTAAATAATAAATTTAAAACAATAATCAAAAATTCGAATTATTATTTAAAAATACATCTTGTACTAATAATTATCACAAGATGTATTTTTTCATCTACTTATAAAGAGTTAAAAAGTAATTTTGATATACAATACAAGAAAAAATTTTTAAATAATTCACTGATTAACGTTCCATACAAGTTCTACTAAATATAGAAATATATTTATTTTTTAAAAATTTTTCGAAATTGTACGTATCCAGAGACATAGTGTTCAATGTCATCTATTCTCACTCGATACCCATGATGTTTGATAAAGAAGCTACCAAGAACTCGACTAGGTTTTTTAAAATACATTGCTACTTCGGGATAAAAAAATCCAGTACGTTGATAATCAGCTCTTGTATGAATCACATCAACTATTCTTTGTTCATCCACTAAATTATTCACTACATAATCAAAACCTGTTTCCTTAGCTTTTTGAATTAATTTATATGTTGCCATTAACATTTCTAAAAACGTTGGGAATGTTGTTTCACGTTGCTCAATATAATCTAAATAATTATTAACATTCTTAATACCAAACTCAAAGTATTCTTCTTTAGGAGCGATTTGTACTAATTCATTTGTACAATAACCTAGCCAATGATCATGATATTGCCAATAATCATTTTTTATAAAATGATCTAACAATTTTTTAACAACATTTAACCAAACTTCATCATTATCTTGCTGATATAATCGTAACAAAGCTAATGCTGCTTCACCATCATAATAAATAATTCTAAATTTTTCTTTCACGGTTAAATCTGGATAGTTTAAAATATGAGTAGTTTCATAAGTGGATTTGTTAATCATAGATAAGATACCACGAGCAGTTTTTTGAGCAATATTAAGATAATAATCATTTTTTCTATATTTTAAATATTCACAAATTGCGAATATAAATGCCGCATTTTGTCCTAGTTTAATTTCATTAAGTTCTTCAGTATCATCAAATATATATCCTATATTATCCTTTTCATAAAAATTATTTTCTATTATATAATCTATTGCTCGCTCTACTGGTGATAAATTTTCTCCTATATATCCTAATCCTTCAACTAATGCATACGTAGAAGAAGAATGTCTCAATATATTATAAAAGTTTATCTCATTATCAAAATGAGGAAAATAACCATAAATATATCTTCCATTATCTAAAATCATATTTTTTAAAAAATGTGTGCCGCTTTTTATCAATTTATCTATTTCTTTATATAGATCCTGTGTTTTTCTTAAGCCTTTTTTGTATCCCTCGCTATATAGTTCGAAAACATCCTTTTCCTCTAACATAAACCCTTTAGTATAAAATTTAATAACTTCTTTATTTTCATAGAAATCATAATTAAAACTTTTCTTATGATTTGTATATTTTCTTAAATAATTATTAATATTTTTTTCTGACAAAATCAGTTTCTTTTTCCCATTATTTTCTATTGGTTTGACAAATGCATTGGCATTGATTTCCTCTGGTAAAAATGATAAATCCCAATAATCATCAAAAGCTACACCAAAATCTACATAATTTCTTCTTGTTTTAATTATTTCATTACTCACTTTTTCAAATAATATTTTTTCACTTTTTATAACAATATCTAACTTTATCCAAATTGGATATTTTCCAGTTTTTTTTCTAAATTTCTGTATCTCATTTATAACATTTCTTTTAAGATAATTTGGTTTTTTTAATAATTTGACAGTAGCTTTGATATTAGAATTTCCTAAACTAAGAAAAATTTTATTTTTAATTTCAGTAGTATTTTCTATATAACTAATTAATTTATCTACTCTACTTTCAATATCCATTTATTTATCTCCTATTACAAAACTTATTTTATTTATTAATAGAAAATTAAAAGCCAGGCCATTTAGACCTAGCTTTTAACTTTTAACTAATTAAAATAGCATAATTATTTTTCTTTGTTTTCTCTTTTACGACGTTTGCCTAATAGTAAAGCACCTAAACCAGCAAACATTGATCCAAATAAAACACCATTAGAATTATTTTCACCAGTATCTGGTAATTTTTTATCTGAATCTGAATCGCTATCGCTGTCAGAGTCTGAATCTGAGTCGCTGTCAGAGTCTGAGTCTGAATCGCTGTCGCTGTCTGAATCTGAGTCTGAGTCAGAGTCGCTGTCGCTGTCAGAATCTGAGTCAGAGTCGCTATCGCTGTCAGAGTCTGAGTCAGAGTCGCTGTCGCTGTCAGAATCTGAGTCAGAGTCGCTATCGCTGTCAGAGTCTGAGTCAGAGTCGCTGTCGCTGTCTGAGTCTGAGTCTGAATCTGAGTCGCTGTCGCTGTCAGAGTCTGAATCGCTGTCGCTGTCAGAGTCTGAATCGCTGTCGCTATCTGAGTCAGAGTCTGAATCACTGTCTGAGTCTGAGTCGCTGTCGCTGTCAGAATCTGAGTCAGAGTCGCTATCGCTGTCAGAGTCTGAATCGCTGTCGCTGTCAGAGTCAGAGTCTGAGTCGCTATCTGAATCTGAGTCTGAATCGCTATCGCTGTCAGAGTCTGA
>NZ_JANJPM010000065.1:0-3199 GCF_026222585.1 Staphylococcus sp. SUC_1.2
TTTTTTATATATGCCATTCTTTATAAAATTGATTTAAAAACTGTTCCATAAACGCATGTCTTTCTCTAGCTAATTTTCGACCAGTTTCAGTATGCATTAAATCTTTTAATTTTAATAATTTATCATAAAAGTGACGTATAGCGGAAGGTTCTAAATTAGTAATCGTTTCAATATTAGGTATGTCACTATGTGGTGATTCTGTCCACATTGGCTCATTAAAATGGCCTGAAAATTGAAATGCTCTAGCAATACCAATAGCACCAATCGCATCTAGTCGATCTGCATCTCTAACAATTTGTCCTTCAATTGGAAGGTCTACATGATTATTTTGTCCATTTCTATAACTTAAATGTTGAATGATGTAAATAATCTTTTGTTGTTGATCAGAAGATACGCGAATGTTCTTTAAAAATGTTTTTAAACAATCTAAAGCATTGGCTTTATTTGTTAACTTATCATCAATGACATCATGAAGTAATGCAGATAATGTGATAATTAAATATTCTCCTTGTTGCTCGCATTTAGAGATTGTTTGAGCTAGTGACGTTACACGTTCTACATGTGCAACATCATGACCAGAATAATCACTTTTATGAAAATCTTTCATATATCTATGCGCTAATTCTATTTGTCGTGTTACATCCATTTTAATCTCCTTATTGTTCAGATGAGTTCGGGACTAAAGTATTATTTTAAGACTATAATATTTTCATTGTGATTTTTTAAGCCACTATATCTAAATTATCTATAGAATAGGTGAAAGTAATTGAGATATACCTTCTTTAAATTTAATCCACAGGCTTCGTTTATTATATAAGTCTTCAGTGAGTCGGTAAGATACTTTCATATCTTGAATAAATGCTTCTTTTAGTTGCGCTGCAATTGCTTCATCATAGATGAATGCGTTTACTTCAAAGTTCAATGTAAAACTACGATTATCCATGTTGGCAGTACCTACTGAAGCAATTTCATCATCAATAATTAATGTTTTGGAGTGTAAGAAACCATTATCATAATGATAGATTTTCACGCCAGCTGATAATAGAGAAGCTGCGTTTTTTAAGGTAGCCCAATAAACAAAAGGATGATCAGGTTTATTAGGAATCATGATATTGACCTCTACACCACCTAAAGCTGCTATTTTAATTGCATCAATGAAGGCTTGATCAGGAATAAAATAGGGTGATTGAATATAAATAGATTGTTTAGCTGAAGAAATCATTTTCAAATAACCATATTTGATTTGCTCCCAATCTTCATCAGGACCACTTGAGGCAATTTGTACACCTATTGTTCCACCAGAGTCTACATCAGGAAAATAGCGATCTTCATATTCGATTGAATCACGGTTTGATTGTGAGTTCCAATCTAATATAAATCTCAGTTCAAGTGCGTTTACAGAATCTCCTTCTAATCGCAAATGAGTGTCTCGCCAATATCCAAATTTTTTATCTTTACCTAAATATTCGTCGCCTACATTAAAACCACCAACATAACCAATTTTACCGTCAATAATAACTATTTTTCTATGGTTTCGGTTATTCATACGTAGGTTTATAAGTGGGAGTTTAGAAGGAAAGAAAGATTCAACATGTCCACCTTTTTGACGAAAGTGTTTTAAATCTTTTTTTCTTAGAGTTCTTGATCCCATATCATCGTATAACATTTTAACTTCTAAGCCCTCATCAAGTTTATCCTCAAGTGCTGAGAGAATTCGATGACCTAATTCATCACTTTTGAAAATATAGTATTGAATATGTATATAATCTTTTGCATTTTTAATATCACTTAATAATGCATCAAATTTTGCATGGCCATCAGTATAAATCTTGGTTTGATTATCAGTAGTAAGGAATGCAGCATTGTTAAAAAGTAACATGCGTACCATTTCTTTAAACTTAACAATTTGATGATTACCTTTTGAGAAATCGTCGCTTTCTAATGCTTCAATTTGTTCATCGACAATCATAGCAAGGCCTTTACGGTCTTCTTTTTTCAATTTAAATATACGATTGCGTTGAATTTGGCGTCCTAATAGTAAATATAAAATAAACCCTATAATTGGTAAAAATACTAAAACAAGTAGCCAAGCCCATATTGAACCAGCACTACGGCGCTCCATAAAGATAATAACAAACGCAAAAATTAAGTTTAATATAAAGGCAGCAATTAAAATGATATTAATAATCAATGAGGAATGCGTGAAAGACATTGAGTATATTTCTACCATAGTACGCCTCCTGTTTATTTTTTAATTCCTGCAAGAATAAGATAAGTCTAGTACTTTCTTAAACTTAATTGTATCATGGCATTAACTAAATAGCATGACCCTTTTTCATGAAAATAAGTTACAGTGTTTGACGAATATGAAGGTAAATTATACGATATGATAGTACTATTAGAAAGGGTGACGACCTTGAATAATCATGAAAATGCACATCATTCCGATCAAATTAAAATGAATTTAAAATCAAGACTTAATCGTATTGAAGGGCAAGTTAGAGCGATTAATCGCATGATTGAAGAAGATGTATACTGTGATGACGTGCTAACTCAAATTAGAGCTACAAGATCAGCTTTAAATAGTGTGGCCACTAAGTTGCTAGATCATCATATGAAAAGCTGTATCATGGATAAAGTGAATAACGGCGCTCAAGAAGAAGCGATGGAAGAATTGTTAGTGACTTTTCAAAAATTAATGAAAGATTAGGGGTTAATTAAATGAACTTTAGTGAAATTAGAATTAGTGAATTAAATACTGAAGAGCAAGCTAATTCACTCCAACATAGACTTGAGAAGATGATAGGTGTAGATGAAGTAATTGTAGAACTAAATGACCAATTAGTTAAAATTTCTTATGAAACACCTACGAATTTAAATAGTATTGAAAAAGAAATTTATGATGATGGTTATAAGGTATTAGGTTGATAAATTAAAATAATTTTATTAAATATCAATTTTATGCTGAATTAATGTAGTAAAACAACGATAATTGGGGTAGTATAACTTTGAAGTCATAAAACGAGGTGAAAGCCATGAGTAATTCGGATAAATTGCAAAATGTTGTTAAATTATTATCGTCATTAGGTGTGAATATTAAAAAAACTAAATCTCGTTTAGACATTATTAATACATTGCCAGCTACAACACCTGTGCGCCAAGAACTTAAATAGTCTGCTAGCAATTGATAAAGGTAGAA
>NZ_JANJPM010000066.1:0-3190 GCF_026222585.1 Staphylococcus sp. SUC_1.2
GTCTATATAAAAAGAACCGCAGGTCTCTTCAGATCTACGGGTTTTCGCCATGCCATGAAATTAGCATCATGCTAACAAGTTAACACAAAGTATTATTTTAAAATTGAGATTAGATATTTATTTTTCAACTTTGCAACAGAACCCTTGCGTATTTATTATAAAAAATGTTATTTTATTTATATCTTTAAATAAGAACTATTACGATTTATGAGGTGTTAAAATGCAAAAATCAAATAAAGTAGTGATTATTGGTGCGGGTCCTTCTGGTATAGGTATGGCTATTGCATTAATTGAAATGGGATTAGATGATATTCTTATATTAGATAAAGGACAAGTTGGTGAATCTTTTAAAAATTGGCCATTATCAACTCGTTTTATCACACCTTCGTTTACAACAAATGGATTTGGAACACCGGATATTAACGCAATCACACCTCATAGTTCTCCTGCTTTTACTTTTAAAAAAGAACATATTTCAGGTAAAGAGTATGTTCAATATTTAGAAGCGCTTGTACAGATTTATAACTTGAAAATTGACCAACATACAAATGTATTAGATGTATCCAATAATATAGACAAAGACACATATAAAATTTATACAGATCAAGGGACTATTGATGCTGAATATATCTTTGTTGCGACAGGGAATTTTTCATATCCTTATAAACCGTTTAACCATGGTAGACATTATAGTGAGATTGAGAAATTTTCAGATATATATGGTGATCTGGCTGTCGTAATTGGTGGTAATGAAAGTGGGTTTGATGCAGCAATCAATTTGGCATTATCCGGTAAAATTGTCGATATTTATACTAATTCTACAAGTTATAAACAAGAAGATGCTGATCCAAGTATTCGACTTTCTCCTTATACACACCAACGATATGAAGAATTAAAGGAACTTGGTTATCCCATACGTATTCATACCGAACATGTGGTGAAAGAAATAGAGTATAAAAATGGTCAATATGTTATTCAATTTAACGGCGTACACGACGATGTGAAAATTTCCGAAGAACCAATACTTGCTACTGGATTTAATCCTGTTCAACATAATCGACTAACCCGAATATTATTTGAAAATGATGGTACAAATTTTATACTAACTGACGATGATGAATCAACAATTAATCCTAATGTCTTTATGATAGGAGATACGGTTAAGCATCAAGATGTGATTCTTTGCTATATTTACAAGTTTAGAACGCGTTTAGCTGTTCTAGCAAAATTAATATGTGACCGAGAAAGCTTTGAAGCAAATGAGGATGCTATTGAGTTCTATCAATCAAATCAAATGTTTTTAGATGATTATACTTGTTGTGATGTGAATTGTTCATGTTAAAAGTTGAATACGATATAAAAAATGGAACTTGTTCACCGATACCAGACGGTGAACATTATATTGTGATTAAGCAGCTAAAAAAACTATCAACAGAACAGAAGTTGCAGTTCAAAAGTTATATCATTCAAAAGCAATTAAAGCTCACTATAGATGAAAACTTTAAACAAAAGATAGATGATCCTGACGAATCAAAATATATTATCTCTGAATTGGATATCTTAAGACAGGAACAAGCGAAACATATCCCTAAAATAAAAGATATATTTTTAGCTTTTGCTTTAATCATAGTAATGTTTATGTTGCCAATATATATTTCATATTATTTATCTCAATATATTCAAAACCATTGGGCTGAGAAGTTCTTAGACTTTGTAATACATACTGTTCAATTCGACGAAAAGGCTTTGAATGACTTATTATTTGGAGATTATGGGTTATTGTCTCTCAGCATATATTCAATCATTTGGGCATTACCCGTTGTTGTTTTCATTAGTATTTCTACAAATATTGTTAGTGAAAGTCATTTGAAATCTTATATCGTTTGGTCAATCGATCGAGTTATGACAAAAGTAGGATTAACTGGTTACGATATTGTGCCAGTTATAGAGGGATTTGGTTGTAATTCTGCAGCAGTATTGCGCGCCAATCATGATTGTAGTGCTTGTACTAAAAATAACTGTATAAGTATGGTTAGCTTTGGATCATCATGTAGTTATCAAATTGGCGCAACACTTTCACTGTTCAGTGTAATCAATGCCCCATGGTTATTTATTCCTTATTTAATAATCGTATTTATCGGTGGTTTAATACATATTAAACTATGGTCTCCAAAAAGCATGATACCAACTCATTATTTTGTGTTAAATAAAGTTAGAAAGCCTTCAATTAAAGCTGTTTGGAAACAATCCAAACAGACTATTCTGTCATTCTTAGCTCAAGCTTTACCAATATTTATGATGATTTGTGTATGTGCAAGTATCCTTTCTATGACACCTATTTTACTGTGGACTGCAAATATCTTTAATCCAATTTTACAGTTGATGAATGCACCTCAAGAGATGTCAACGGGTATTCTATTCTCAATGATTAGAAAAGATGGTATGTTGTTGTTCAATATGAATCAGGGCTCATTATTGCAAATAATGCCGTTAAAAAGCGTGTTCTTATTAGTATTATTTAGTTCAACATTTTCTGCATGTTCTGTAACAATCATTATGATAATTAAAAATTTAGGGTGGAAACAAGGTCTAGGAATTGTCGCAAAACAAATGATAACAGCGACAATTTGCTTATGTATAACTGTATTGATTATGAATTTTTTTGGAGGGATTTAATTGATATTATCAGATCAAGATATTAAGCAGTTTATTAGTGAAGGTCAAGTGAGTGTTACACCTTATCGAGAACAACTATAGAACCAGCTTCTATTGATTTAACATTAGCCAATCATTTTCTACTACCCATTTCACCGAAAGATAATGTGCAATCGTTGAAAGATCCTATTCAGGGTTCTGTTGCAAAGTTGAAAAATAAATGTCTAATCTCAATTTTAAAATAATACTTTGTGTTGACTTGTTAGCATGATGCTAATTTCATGGCATGGCGAAAATCCGTAGATCTAAAGAGACCTACGGTTCTTTTTATATAGACCGTAAATACATTCAATACCTTTTAAAGTATTCTTTGCCGTATTGATATTTTGATATCTTGTCTTTCTTACTTTAATATGACGGTGATCTTGCTCAATGAGCTTATTCAGATATTTCGATGTACAATGACAGTCGGGATTCAGTTTAAACGCTTTAATTACTTTAGCCATTGCTACCTTCGTTGAAGGTGCCTGATCTA
>NZ_JANJPM010000067.1:0-3075 GCF_026222585.1 Staphylococcus sp. SUC_1.2
TTACTATTTTAGTTATTCCTTCTTCATCGAAAGTAAGTGTTGTTTTAATTCATCTTCTAAGCCAACAAGTTCTTTCTCAGCTTCTTTACGTTTTTGACGACCATTTTGTTGGATTTGAAGTGTTTGTTCAATTGTTTCAATAATATCACTTTGCGTTGTTTTAAGTGTTTCAATGTCTACAATGCCACGCTCATTTTCCGTAGCAGTTTCAATAGCATTTTGTTTTAACATAGCCGCATTCTGAGTAAGTAAATCATTGGTTGTATCTGTTACAGCACGTTGCGCAGACACTGCATTACGCTGTCTCATTAACGTAAGGGCAATTGCCATTTGATTTTTCCAAAGTGGAATACTTGTAAGTATAGAACTTTGAATTTTCTCAGCCAACGCTTGATTAACATTTTGGATCATTCGAATTTGTGGTGCAGTTTGTATAGCAATTTGACGAGACAATTGTAAATCATAGATACGTTTATCTAAACGATCAACAAATTGTTCCATATCCGCTACGGCTTGTATATCCATTTGATTACCAGTTTGATTGGCATGTTCTTGTAATTTTGGAATGTCGTTCGTTTGTATTTCGTGTTTTCTTCTTTTAGCGGCGGCGATATATAAATTAACATCATCAAAGTAATCTTTATTTTGTTGATATAATCCGTCTAATAATTTGATATCTTTTGATAGATTATTTTTATGTCTATCAAGCTGAATTGTAATTCTATCAATCTGGGAACTTACTGATTGCATCCTAGAAAATACTTCATTAATTGAAGCTTTTGTACGTTTAAAAAAGCGCTTAAGTTTTGATTGTTTCTCTGGATTTAACTCATCAGGATTTACAGCTTTTAACTTAGTCATTAATTGATTAAGTGAATCTCCAACAGGTCCAATATCTTTCGTCTGCACTTCATCCAACATTTTATGTGAGAATTTAGACATATTTTCTTGCAAATGTGAGCCATATGATAATAGACCATCATTGTCTAAAGGTTTAATTTGTTGACTAATACTTTCAATTTTTTGCATTTCTTTATCACTGAATTGTTGCTGAAAATCATCTAAAACTGTATTTTGATTCGCTAGACTGACATTACTATTATTATCTAGGTTATTTAGTTGCTGTTGTTCTATATAATCATCTAATGGATGTGAGTTGTTAAATTGATCATTTCGAGGCATTTAAAAAATCGCTCCATTTCTATATTCTAGTTATCTTTATGACGTTTTTGTTCTAATTTATTAAGTTCCATTTCAACATCTAGACGCTCATAATCATCTTCATTGATTCTCTTCAAATCAGCAATCAACGTACGTTTAACTTCATCTAAAGTTATACGAGTTTGTTCTAATTTTTGCTTTTCTTCAATCGTTTTTTTTGGCATTTTTGCTAATCGAGTATACGACTCTATTAAATTTAGCGCATTATCTATATGCGAATAAAAGAAACTCTCTACTTTAAAAAACATTGCTGGCCTTTGTTTAACAGCAAAATGAATTGATTTTGAAATTCTATATATATCATTGATTTGTCTGAAATCTTGAATAGATCTTACATTGACAAATGATTTTAATATTGTTCTAATCTTATCTTGCGCTTGCTTTAAATGGTTGCTTACGTAATGATAGTCTCTTCGTGAAAGACCAATTTCGGTTAAATACTTCCTAGACGTGAGTCGTTGAGTAGGAAAGTAGGACACAAAAAACATCCCAATACCAACCAAAGCATCAATAATAAATGAGAGATCAAAGCCAAATACGCTGACCATCCAAGATATCATAGCTACTGGAATCCCTACAATTACGCCTAAAAGTCGAGAAATATTATATCTCAAATTACATCTTCCTTTTTATATTTAAATCGATTTAAAATCAGAAAAATCTTCACTCACATTAGTATCTTCAAGCTCATAGTGTGTAACATGTGAAGCAGGTGATGCACCTTCAGTCACAGCATTAATAAACTGTTCGAGGTCATCGTCATTACCTATTGCATATATTTCAACATAATCATCTACATTCTGGACAGTGCCTAGAATATTATACTTATTCGCTAATCTTTGTGTATAATATCGAAAGCCTACACCTTGAACTGTCCCAAACACTTGTAAATGCTTTTGCTTCATAGTATCACTCCTTATATATATTATACGAAGTTTTATACTAAAAAACTAATATTTACTATGGAATAAACAGGCTATCGGACAAAAGTATGAGACATTATATTTTTAATTCAGATATAAAATAGTTAAAATGATTATTATAGGCTAATTGAGAGGGGAAATATACATGTGGACAGTTGCCAAAATTAGAGCTGACTATGAGGGATGGTGGTTATTTAGTGACTGGACAGATAAAATTATAGAGCAATATCAATTTACTTCATATGATGAAATGCTAAACTACTACAAAAATATAATTTCAAAAAGTAAAGATTATTACGATAATTATGTTGTTGGAAAATACAATATTCATGCGTTTTATAACAATTGCGATTTAAACTTTTGTGAAGATTGTGAAGAAGATTTACAAATATTTTATAGTTTTATTGTATTAAATAATAAAGAAGTATATTATAATCTACCAAAAATTAATTAAAAGACAATTTTCTATAATTGTATTGCAATTTGGTAAGAACTAACATATAATTATTATTAAGCAATGGTTTTATTCCATATTGCAAAGAATATCTGTAAGAGTTATTTATAGCGTTTTGTTATTAATACATAATTGTCACATGTATTTTTTGTAATATGCGAATAATGCATATTGAAAGAATTTAGTCTTGGAGGTTTCAGAATTATGAAACAAGGTACAGTTAAATGGTTTAACGCTGAAAAAGGTTTTGGTTTTATCGAAGTTGAAGGTGAAAACGACGTATTCGTACACTTTTCAGCAATTAACCAAGATGGTTACAAATCATTAGAAGAAGGTCAATCAGTTGAATTTGAAGTAGTTGAAGGCGACCGCGGTCCTCAAGCTGCAAACGTTGTAAAACTATAATAAATAGATTGTAAAATATTGACTTTAGTAACACCTTACCAAGATGTAAGGTGTTTTTTATTTTGGCTCTAT
>NZ_JANJPM010000068.1:0-2362 GCF_026222585.1 Staphylococcus sp. SUC_1.2
CAAATATAACTTTCAAAAAGTTATTTTAAATTAATCATTTAATTTTTTAACGATTTCTCTATTGAAATCATCTAAATCATCAGGTACACGACTTGTTACAATATTATTATCAACTACTACTGATTCATCAACAACATTGGCACCTGCATTTGATAAATCTTTACGAACATTTAATACTGCAGTTAAAGTGCGACCATTTAAATCATCAGTATCAATTAAAACTTGAGGTCCGTGACAAATAGCAAATGTTGGAACATCATTTTTAGTAAAGTATTTTGCAAATGTTCCATAACGTCCTTCTGCATCTCCACGTAAATTATCTGGAGAGAAACCACCAGGAATTAATATTGCATCATAATTTTCTGGTTTAGCATCAGCAATACTTACATTTACTGTAACTTTTTCGCCATGTTTCCCAACAACTTCAGCGTTCGCAGTATCTCCAATAACTTCAGTTTCAAATCCTGCTTCTTCTAATGCTTCTTTAGGACTTGTTAATTCTATATCTTCAAATTCATCAGCTAAAATAATTGCTACTTTTTTAGTCATAACCAAAATCACCTTTTCTTTCGTTTTATTATATTTAATTATAGACAAATTTAAGATGGTTTAAACATAAATATTAAATTTAGTTAAAAACTTTTTCATACTCCACAATTACTTAGAAACTAACTTAACTTTTTCTTCTAATTGATCTAATAATCCAATCCATTCATCAATATCTTTTACACTTACTTCATCAGGATTAACGTGATCAATATCTTCTAAAAATTTAGACAATCTTGTTTTAATTTGTTCAATAGTTTGTTTTTCATCCATCGGAATTTAACTCCTTATATATAATATTTTTAGCTTTTATTCATAACTATCCTAACAAAATTTGACAAAAAGAGATATAATTCTAATAATATTTATTGTAATTTTATAAAGAAGAATGTTTTAAAAGTTTAGGAGTTTTTATAATGACAACATCAAAAATTAAACAAGCAATCTCAATTTATAATGATCCGTGGGAAGCTTATAATGATATTAAACAATTCGATCAACTCACTTTGAGTAATGTAGAATTTACCACAACAAATTTATGTAATATGAGATGTAGTCACTGTGCAGTTGGTTATACATTACAAACAAAAGATCCTGATCCATTACCTATGAATCTTATTTATCAACGTTTAGATGAAATTCCCAATTTACGTACTATGTCGATTACAGGTGGAGAACCTATGTTTTCAAAGAAATCTATAAATAATGTTGTTAAACCATTATTAAAATATGCGCATCAAAGAGGCATATATGTGCAAATGAATTCTAATTTAACGTTACCTCAAGATCGATATCTAGAAATTGCTGAGTATATTGATGTCATGCACATTTCTCATAATTGGGGTACCATCCAAGAATTTGCAGAGGTGGGCTTTGGCGCAATGAAAAAACAACCTCCTTTAAAAGCAAAGTTAAAATTATATGAACAAATGCTAGATAATGCTAGTACATTATCTGACCAAGGGATGTTTGTTTCAGCAGAAACAATGTTAAATCAAAATACCCTACCACATTTAGAAAACATACATAAAGAAATTGTTAATGATATGAAGTGTAGTCGTCATGAAGTTCATCCTATGTATCCAGCAGATTTTGCAAGTCAACTCAATGTATTATCATTAAAAGACATGAAGCAAGCTATTCATCATTTATTAGACATTCGTGATAAAAATACTTGGATGTTATTTGGTACTCTCCCAATCTATCCTTGCATAAACGATGAAAATGACCAACTTTTACTTGAACGATTAAGAAATGAAAAAAATGTTACTGTTCGAAATGACCCAGATGGCCGTAGTCGCTTAAATGTAAATGTATTTAGTGGGGACGTTATTGTAACAGATTTTGGTGATGAAAACGGAACAATTTCTAATATTAAAAATGATAAGCTCACAGATGTATTTGATGCTTGGTTATCAACAGATTTAGCAAAATCTTTAAATTGTCATTGTGAAGCTTTCCAATGTTTAGGACCAAATGTATTAGTTAAAAATATGTATTATCCAAATACAAACTTTAGAGAAAATGAAATCACAATGCACACTGAACATAGTTTTCAATAAAATTAAAAGAAACTGGGACATAATTCCTAGCAAAATAGCCAGTAAATGAGTTTATTGTAAACTCATTTACTGGCTATTTTATTTACAATACTGCGTATTGTTGACTCGCTTTCTTAGGGCACAACTTCAGCCTGTAGTCTTTAGCATATCCTATTGCCTCAAGAGTCTCACCAAAACACTTTGTATTTATATGTAATTTTACATTGAATTATTTTTAAAAAACAAGGCCCTAAAACCCTTTCGTATAATTTAAA
>NZ_JANJPM010000069.1:0-2332 GCF_026222585.1 Staphylococcus sp. SUC_1.2
ACGTATTTGGGTTAATACGTATAATCAAATTCCAGCTGGTGCGCCATTTGGTGGTTATAAAAAATCTGGTATCGGCCGTGAAGTTTATAAAGATGCAATTAAAAACTACCAACAAGTTAAAAATATCTTTATTAATACAAGTAATGAAACAAAAGGCTTATACTAATTAAAAAATAATTAAACAGTTTAATAAATGTTTTGAAATGTCGACAAAGGTGTGTACTTTGTCGGCATTTTTTATGAAGTATGATTAAGAATTAGAAAAGTATGACAGATTTCATTTTGAAGTTGTTGTATAATCCTCTTGGTGACCCCAATTCAACTTATATGAAGGCTTTTCGATGAAAATCTAAATATTAAAATCTTCGAACTGAAATCAAAATTTAATATAAATTGTATTTTCAATTTAAATATTGGTGGTTAATATATTATAAATACGTCTTTATATTTTGAGTTTGATGAAGTTTAAATACATTATATATTTTGAAAAGGGAAAATGATGAAACGTTTAAAATTTTTAGTTATTTATTTAGTTATTACAATTATAGTAAGTGGTTGTTCAAACATTGACAATGTAAAGCATCCTAAAGAAGCATATACACCTAAGTCATTAACTGTTGGGTTTATCCCATCTCAAAATGCTCAAATTCTTAACGCTAAAGTAAAACCTTTGCAACAATTATTATCTGATGAGCTAGAGGTTCCTGTAAAAGTACATATAGCCACAAATTATAATACAATGGTAGAAGGGTTGAAATCGAAAAAAATCGATATTGCTTTTATTTCTCCTGTTTCTTACACATTAGCTCATGATGCTCATGCAGCAGATGTATTGTTAAAGTCAAAAGGTTACCTAGTAGATAATAAAGGGAATCAAACACATCACCTTGTAGATTACTATCGATCTCAAATTGTGGTTCGTAAAGATAGTAATATTAATCATTTAAAAGATTTGAAAGATAAGAAGATAGCATTGCAAGATGTGGAATCAACGTCAGGATATATTTATCCTTTAGCAACATTAATGGAAAAAGGAATAAAAAAGTCTGATATTCAAATTCAACAAGTGAAAGGTCATGATCAGGGATTAATTGCATTATTAAATCATGATGTAGAAGCTGTTGCTACATATCAAGATGCTCGGGCAGATTTAAAAAAAGATGATCCCGATATTTATCAAGAAACTAAAGTGATTTATCGTACAAAGAAAATTCCTAATGATACCATTTCAGTACGTAATGACATGAGTAACAAATGGAAAAATAAAATTAGTCAAGCATTCATTAATATAAGTCATACAAAAAAAGGTAAACAGATTATTAGTGATATTTATGGTCATCAAGGTTATGAAAAAGCAAAAGATAGTGACTTTGATACTGTAAGAAAATATCGAGATATTGTAGATTAAAAAAGGTTGGATGATTGTCATCCAACCTTTTTTAATCAGGAACCACACTCACATCTCCATGAATAGTCATACTAAAACCTTCAGGTGATGTTAAATTTGTTTCTTTAGCGTGAGGTTGATAGATATCAATATGTGTTAATCCATAAGTGTTTTTATTGTCTGGATTCACTTGATTAGATTGCCATGTATTCACAGCAATGTGATGATGATAGTGTTGTGTAGAAATAAATAAACTTTGAGGGAGATTTGAAATATGTTCAAAACCAAGTTGATCAATATAGAATTGACGAGCCTCTACCAAATTATGTGTTTTTAAATGGAGATGTCCTAGTTTTCCATCTGATGGAAAACCTTGCCAACCATTTTCAGTACGATGTGAAATTAAATCTTGTGCATCAACTTCAAGAGTATCCATTTTAATAAAGCCATTCTCCCATTCCCAACCACTAGAAGGGCGATCTTGATAGACTTCAATACCATTACCTTCTGGATCATTGAAATATAGTGCTTCACTTACTAAATGGTCACCGCCACCAACAGGCTGATTTAAACTACTCATATGATATAGGAAGTTAGCTAAATCTTGTCGTGAAGGTAATAAATAAGCGATATGAAAAAGGCCAGCTTCTCTAAATTCAGGATGACGTCCATGATCTAAAAGATGAAGCGTTAACGTGTGACCATGTTCTCCAACATTAAAAATAGTTTGTGTGCCAGTTTTCTTTTTAATAGAAAAACCGAGTACTTCAGAATAAAAGTGATTCATTTTGTTTAAATCTTTAACATTTAAAGTGACGTTCGTCACTTGCATTGCTTCTTTTGAATGAAATGTAGTCATGTATCATAGCCTCTCTTTTTTATACTAAGTATATTAAATATACTAGAATAGTTACTAAGAGACAAGATAAATAACTTGATTAAAAA
>NZ_JANJPM010000070.1:0-2249 GCF_026222585.1 Staphylococcus sp. SUC_1.2
TTGATTTATTTATTTGTTTTTAAAAGATCTCGAATTTCTGTAAGTAATACCGTATTTGTATCAATTTCTTCTTCTGGTTCTTCTTTTCTTATAATTGTATTGGCAATCTTAACAAAGATAAATAATGCAAAAGCAACGATAATAAAATCAATAATTGACTGAATGAAAAGACCATACTTAATGCCCCAAATCTGCCAATCTTTAGCAAAATCGACCGAACCGAACAGTTTACCAATCAATGGCATGATAATATAAGTTACTAAGGATGATACAATTTTATTAAATGCTGCCCCCATAACTACAGCAATTGCTAAATCTAAAACATTTCCTTTAAATGCAAACTCTTTAAATTCTTTTAGCATAGTAATCTCCTATTTATTTGATTTTTATATAATATATCATACAAAACATAAATAAATTAGTAAATATTAAAATTAATGAAATTTGATTAAGATTAAAATGTTTGTTATTATATTAAAGTAGTTTACCGAAAAATTAATTAATTATTTTTATAATTAATTGTGTATTTTTCATTTTGAAAAAATTTAATATTAAGATGAAGGGAGTTATATTAGTTATGAATTCTTCTTCTGAATCAAGTAAGAAAGGAAAGAAATTTTCGCCGGTATTTATTTATAGTGCGATTATCGTAGCGATTATTGTACTAATTGGGGCAATTGTACCGGAACAATTCGATTCAATTACTAGTTCAATAAGTGGATGGATTACTGATAAACTTGGTTGGTATTATTTAATACTTACAACTATTATTGTTTTCTTCTGTGTCTTTTTAATTTTCAGTCCAATTGGGAAATTAAAACTTGGCAAACCTGATGATAAACCAGAGTTTAATACGATTTCATGGTTTGCCATGCTATTTAGTGCAGGTATGGGTATTGGTTTAGTATTCTATGGTGCAGCAGAACCTATGTCACACTTTGCAGCACCACCAACTGCTAGTCCAAAAACGACAGAAGCCTTTACTGAATCACTTCGTTCTACTTTCTTCCATTGGGGATTTCATGCTTGGGCAGTTTATGGTGTCGTAGCTCTTGCCTTAGCATACGCTCAATTTAGAAAAGATGAACCAGGACTTGTTTCTAGAACATTACGCCCATTGCTTGGAGATAAAGTAGAAGGACCTATTGGTACGATTATTGATGTACTTTCAGTATTCGCTACAGTAGTAGGGGTAGCTGTATCATTAGGTATGGGTGCATTACAAATTAACGGTGGTTTAAATTACTTATTTGGTGTCCCAAATAATGTATGGGTTCAATCACTTATTATTGTTGTTGTTACAATTTTATTTATTATTAGTGCTTGGTCTGGTCTAAGTAAAGGAATTCAATATTTAAGTAATGCTAATATTGGTTTAGGTACAATATTAATGATTGTTGCTTTAATTGTTGGACCGACTGTATTAATTTTGAACATGTTTACAAGTTCAATTGGTAGTTTGTTCAATACATTCTTATTCAACAGTTTTGATACAGCAGCATTAAATTCTCAAAAAAGAGAATGGATGTCTTCTTGGACACTATATTATTGGGGCTGGTGGTTAAGCTGGAGCCCATTCGTAGGTGTATTTATTGCACGTGTGTCTAAAGGACGTTCAATTCGTGAATTTATTTCAGGTGTATTACTTGTTCCGGCTCTAGTAAGTTTCTTATGGTTCAGTGTGTTTGGCGTATTAGGTATTGAAATGGGTAAAAAACATTCTGAGCTATTCAAGATGTCAGCAGAAACGCAACTCTTTGGCGTATTTAATCATTTACCTTTAGGAATGATTTTATCACTTGTTGCACTTATATTAATCGGTTCATTCTTTATTACATCAGCCGATTCAGCAACATTTGTATTAGGTATGCAAACAACATATGGCTCATTAGAACCATCTAACGTGGTAAAAGTAACATGGGGTATTGCACAATCTCTTATTGCCTTCATCTTACTCTTAGCAGGTGGTGGAGATGGCGCAGAAGCATTAGGCGCACTACAAAGTGCTGCAATTATTAGTGCATTACCATTCTCCTTTGTGGTCATACTAATGATGATTAGTTTCTATAAAGATGCTAACCAAGAACGCAAATTCTTAGGATTAACATTACAGCCTAATAAACATAGACTAAAAGAATATATTGAATATCAACAAAAAGACTATGAATCTGATATATTAGAAAAACGTCAAAATCGACGTAATGCAGAGAAAGCAGAACAATAATTAAAAAAAACGCCTAAGACAACTT
>NZ_JANJPM010000008.1:0-84036 GCF_026222585.1 Staphylococcus sp. SUC_1.2
TTTCAAATTTTTGAAACTCAATGGCTTTTGTTCTGCATTTATTTAGGTTGAATATAGTGTAAAGATGAGGCAGTATCCGCATCAATTTGGCGATATGATACAATACCTAATCCTTTTACATTTGATTCTGAAATAATGATTGAGCCATCATCATTGACTTTTTCAACGAAAGCAACGTGACCATATAACGCACTTGCTCCAGATTGACCTGCTTCAAATACAACAGCTGTATGATTTTTAGGGGTTGTACTTACACTATAACCTGCGTCTTCAGCGCTATTATCCCAGTTATGTGCATCGCCCCAATGACCACCTACATGTTTATCAAATTGTTGAACACGTTCGTACACATACCAAGTACATTGACCATATGGATATGGTGAAGAAACATCTGAAATTGAAAATGGCTTAAATGCACTTCCTGAAACATCTGTGCCACTACTTCCTGTTGATTTTGAGTATTTATCTAAATCAGGCATGTGTTTCTTATCAAAATCAGTTAAATTGTAATGTTCAATTAAGCTATTTAATTTCGTTGCATAGTTTGGATCAGTCGCATAAGTTTGGCTTAAATGACGTGTTGCTGAACGATAACTTGGTGCAATATTTTTCCAAGATGATTTATAAATTGTAGGATTACCGTCAATACCATGTTTGATTAAATCAGCATAATCTTTTAATGAAGCTTTAAGATTTGGATATTTACGGAAACTAGCATTAATACTAAATATATTATTATCGCTACTAGCTTCAAGTGTATTGAAGTTAACTGAAGCGCCTTTATAACTACCTTTCATACCGAATAAATTGTAGTTTGGTGCTTGTGCAAGGGCGCTATTACCTGAACTTGATTCTAAAATGGCCTGCGCAATCATGACAGAAGCATAAATGTCATTATCTTGCCCAATTTTATGCGCATCTTTAGCAATAGATGTAATAAATTCACGTGTTGCTTTATTTTCTACCACTGCCATGTTTCCATTAGTAACATTGTTCCCATCTAATTGTGGTACGTCTTGGAATAAACTTATAGCGCGTGTATTACTTTGTTTAAAATCATTTTCAAATGATTGTGGTGCTTCTTGTTTATGTTTTAGTTGTTTCTCCGTTGGTAATTGTGGATTGTCTTTATTTGTGTCTAGTTGGTCTTGAGTTGTTGATGTATCTTTTTTTGAATCTTCATTTTGTGATGCTTGAGATGTGCTGTCTTTTTTAGATGATGTATAGTCTTTATGAGTTTGTTGTGCTTTATCACTATATTTATCAAGAAGCGCATCTAGTACATCCTCTGATTGTTGACGATCTTTGTTAGACGTTGCTTGATCTTCCTGAGCGGTTTGAGATGTTGTGTTGTTTGTTGTTTGCTGTGATGTTGATTGATTGCTACTTTCAGATGTCGATGACTCATTATTATTAGAATCATTTAAATCGGAAGCTAATTGATTCAATGAATCTAAAGCTTTGCTTACGCTAGAATCATCAGTTGAATGATTGTTATTACTGTTACTATATTTAAATGATGACTCAGACGGTTGATCTGATTGATTATTTTCTGTTAGTACATCAGATTGATTTGATGATGTGGTATGACTATTTGACTTGTCAGATGAGTCTTGAGGTGATGCATCGATTGTTGTGTGTTGCTGTGATGATTCAGTACGATCTTCATCTGAAGAAGTTATATTCGTTGCATTTTTGTCATCATTAGTATTAGATGAAGATGAATCACTTTCAACATGTTCATATTTAGAAATATCATCATCAAAATGGAATAAAGATGAAATCAAACTTGTTAAACTAAAGCCATTTTCAAAGTGACTAGGATCTAAAAAATTTGATGAGAATGAATGATTTGAACCATTCATGCTAAATACAGATAATGGTGTATGATACGTGTCTTCATCTTTAGTATTAGATGAACGATTATTTTTCGAATGTGTTGATGATGGTTTAGAATGAGAAGCGGCATCTTCATTTGAAACTGTGTCTGATTGACTTTCTTTTGACTGAGAGTCTTGCTTTTTATTATTATCAGAGCTATCAGAAGTTGAATCTTCTGAAGATGGAATTTCATTGCTTTCAGTACGTGTTGTTTCTGATGTAGAAGTTGAATCCTCATTATTTGATTCAGATGTTTTAGTTTGTTTTGTAGTCTCTTCAGCTTGAGCAACACTAGACGTAAATGTTGGTAAAACCAGAGTTGTAGTTAGCAAATATATCATGAATTTTTGCTTCGACATCAATAAACGCTCCTTACTTTTGTATAATATATTTTATAAATCCGTCTTAAGTCAGACGATTTCTATCGTATTTTAACGTAGCATTAGCTTTGTCGTTAAAATTATTTTCTGCTATAATGCATGAGTACCATTTTAATTGTTGACGTATATCAACTAATTATGGCATTCGTGATAAAAGTATTATACTAATTCTACGATATAAAAAACAATGTTTTAAATCATATTGATATAAATTCTTAATATTTCATTTTTAGGAGAGTGAAAATGAAGAACGCGTTTAAACTATTTTTGACAGACTTAAAGCGTGTCGCTAAAACACCTGCTGCTTGGGTAATTCTAGGCGGTTTGGCAATTTTACCTTCATTTTACGCATGGTTTAATTTATGGGCAATGTGGGATCCATATAGTAATACAGGTCATATTAAAGTGGCAGTTGTAAACGAAGACCAAGGCGATAAAATTCGAGGTAAGAAAATTAATGTAGGTAATACGCTCGAAGACACATTGAAGAACAATGATAAATTTGATTGGCAATTTGTCAGTCGGGAGAAAGCAGATCATGAAATACGAATGGGTAAATATTATGCAGGAATTTATATACCTAAGAAATTTACACATCAAATTACGGGAACACTTCGTAAACATCCGGAAAAAGCAGATATTACATATAAAGTGAACCAAAAAATTAATGCTGTCGCCCCTAAAATGACTGATACCGGTTCGACAATTATTGTTGATGAAGCCAATAAACAATTTAATACTACTGTAACGAAAGCATTATTGAAAGCAGCAAATAAAGTAGGTCTTCAAATTGAAGACGAAGTACCAACTATCGATAAAATTAAAAATGCAGTCTATACTGCCCATCAATCTTTACCTAAATTGAATAAAATTGCAGATAGAATTGTTTATCTTAATGATCATCAAGATCAGCTTGATCAATATGCGAATCAATTCCGTGATTTAGATACCTATAAAGATGATATTTTAAATGCTCAACAAAAATTAAATGATGTCAATGCAGCGATTCCTTCTTTAAATCAAAAAGCAAAACTAATTCTCGCATTGAATGAATATATGCCTAACATTCAGAAATTAGTGAATGTAGCAGCAGATGATATTCCTCAGACATTCCCTAAAATTAATAGAGGGGTAGAGATTGCGAGTCAAGGATTAGACTTAGCGAATCAACAACTTAATGATGCGCAAGGTTATTTAGGTATGGCTAAGCAACGTGTTGGGGATTATCAAGAGGCAACTAGGCGAGCACAAGCAGTTAATGGTAATGTGAATAATAATTTACGACAACAAAGTGCGACAACTAATGACAACGGTATGCCTCAATATACGATTCAAAAACTAAGTAATAGTTCGAATAATGATCAATTACCTAATGGTCAGATTCTTTCGAATGAAGATGTTAAATCAATGAATAGTGGACTTGCTGAAGCATTACTTGCATTATCTTCAAATGCGGATAAGCAAGCTAAGGCATCACAATCTGATGTAAAAGCATTAAGAGATATAACGTATGGTGTCATTGCCTCTAATCGTCCAACAGAATATAATGACATGCTTCGAAATATTAAAGGACGTTTAGAAAACACTTCAAAATACAATCAACAATTGATTGATGTATTAAAAGAATTACAACAACGTGAACATGTGAATTTAGCACCACAAATTAAACGAATCGAAAGTACCAATAACCGTATTAATGATACGTTACGTTCTACTAACCAATTGATTGATGCATTATCAAGTGGTGGTAAAGGTAGTGCGGAGTCTATTAATGTATTAAGAAGCTTGCCAGCTTTAAATTCTGGTTTAGGTAGTTATAGAGATTACATTAAAGATAATTTAAATCATCGTTTACTTGTAGTTTCTAATGATATTACAAAACAATTAAGTGAAGGCCAAGTTGTATTATCAGATGTGCAATCTAAATTAAATACGATTAATCAAGTGATTCAAGCAGGTCAAGATATTGTAGGTAATGGTCAAACTCGTATTGCAACACTTCAAAGTGAATTACCATCACTTGAAGCGGGATATATTGAAGCAACTCAAACTGCTAAAAATTACTTCCCAACAGTACGAAAAAATGTAGCAAAAGCTGCAGACTTTGTACGTAATGATTTACCTGATTTAGAACAACGTCTTGCAAATGCAACAGCTACTGTTAATGCTAACTTACCAACATTATTTGATAAATACGATAACGCAGTAGATTTATTAGATGAGAATCAGCCAAAAGCAAAAGAAGCTTTAGCGAATTTAGCGAATTTTGCACAAACAAAATTACCTGGCATCGAAAGAGATTTAAATAAGGCTAATGATATATTCAATCAATTGGACGATGATGATGCAGTAGATAAGCTTGTTAATAGTCTGAAAAACGACTTGAAAAAACAAGCAGATGTTATCGCAAACCCAATCAATAAGAAAACAGTTGATGTTTTCCCAGTCAGAGATTATGGTTCAGGTATGACACCGTTCTATACAGCATTATCTATTTGGGTAGGGGCTTTATTATTAGTAAGTTTATTAACGGTACACAACAAACATGAAGAACTTGCTGATCAATTAACAAAACGTCAAGAATATCTTGGTAAAGGGATGTTCTTTATAACAATGGGAATATTGCAAACACTTATTGTTACAACAGGTGACTTATTCTTACTTCGTGCACAAGTAGAATCACCATTGCTCTTTGTCCTTGTGGCACTTTTTGGAGCCATTGTGTTTAATACCATTGTTTATACGTGTGTGTCTATACTGGGTAACCCAGGTAAAGCTGTAGCCATTATTCTTTTAGTATTACAAATTGCAGGTGGCGGTGGTACCTTTCCAGTGGCTACACTACCTAAGTTCTTCCAAAACATTTCGCCGTACTTACCATTTACGTATTTAATTGATTGTTTACGTGAAGTAGTCGGTGGTATTGTACCGGAAATTTTAATTACAAAATTAATCATATTTGGACTCTTCGGTCTTGGTTTCTTCTTAATTGGATTTATTGCTAAACCATTCTTAGATCCAATTATGACTAAGATTGCAAAACGCGTAGAAGAAAGTAAAGTAACAGAATAGAAAATAAAATAGCCTGATTGATAATGAAACATCATTATCAGTCAGGCTATTATTTTTAATTAGATTTGTTATTAGATTCACTACTACGATTAGTATGACTTTCAGTAGAAGACTTCGTACTTTGTTGTGATGAAGGTTTTTCTTCTGTTGAAGGTTGTTCAGTTGATGTTTGCTCTGAAGATGGTTTTTCTTCTGTGCTTTGAGATGTAGGGCGTTTTGATGTGTTACTTTCTGAACTATGTTGTGATTGTGATGTAGTTGATGATTCGCTTGTTTTTGGTTGTGTAGTCTGAACAGTAGAGTGACGTTGTGTCGTTTGTTGGTGTTCTTGTATTGATTGACTTGTTGACTCAGATTGCGCCGTGGTACCATTGTCAGACTGACTTGTTTCATTAGATTGAACTGCATGATTTTCAGAAGTAGTTTCTTTTTTATCTTTCTTTTTAGTAGATTGTGTTTGATTTGGGTCAGATTGATTAGAATGAGTGGCTGCAAAAAAGATTGAGCATCCTAATGCCACAACAAGTAATATAATGACTATAGTTGCTAATATTTTTTTCAAATTATAGTCCTCCATTTTTAATTCATTTCTTTAGTTTATTATAATCAAAGTTCAACAAATAGGTAGTATTTATATAACCAAATCATATTACATTTTATTTACATAATTCTGTGATAGATACATCTAAAGTACAGTGAATTAAGATAAAGAGTATGAGATAATAATAGTGAAATAAAAATCCATTAGAGAAAGAAGGACAATCATGAATAAAATAGTTAAATCTATAGCATCAGTTACTTTAGCATTTGGGACAGTATTAGGCGTAAGTACAACTGTTTTACCAATCGAGGATACAGCTCATGCAGCTACAAAGCCATATTATGTATATAACGGATATGTAGATAAAGACGCAAAATTTGTAACAAATAAACAATTTATTAAAGCAGTTAAATATGGAAATGTAACAATGAATGGAATAAAATTTGAAAAAGTGCACAGTAATAAAGAACTTGAAAAATATAACCAAAAATTTACTGGTGTAAGTAAAGATGCCAAGAAGGCGAATAAAGTTCAATTTAGTGTTAAAGGGGATTTGACATATAATCAATTGAAAAAAGCGTATGGCTCAGATTTTAAAAAAGTAAAGGGTACTCCAAGTGATAAAAAAAGTGGTATTTTCGAATATCAACCTAAGAAAGATGGATTAATTGTTTCTTTTGTTATAACACATGGAAGAACAGTAGAAGTAGATATTGGCTATGAAGGTGTCACAACAAGTAAATAAATGAAAAAAACGAGCGGAATTGAGTTCAATTCTCGCTCGTTTTTATTATTCAATGTGACATAATACTGCAAATTCGAGTTGCATTGTTTGTGAGCCATTCTCATTACTAATTGTAATATACCGCTTTAATGTATCAATACGTTTAATATAAGCTGCAATAGAATGAATCGTACCATTTTTAAAATAACTAATCATAGCGAGTTGATGCGTTGTATATTTTTCAATTAATCGTCTATTCAGAATATTGAATTGATCATCCGACAAAGAGGGCATCGTTATTTTATTTTGATTTTCGATAAAAGTTTTTATTCGTTCATATTGTTCAGGCATCACTGCAAAAGGCGCCCACTTAATCATGCCACGTCCTTGTGGTATATTAGCGTCTAAATATTCTCTAGGAATTTTGCGATAATCTGTTTCATGTTTGTATTGATCAAGAATCATTAAAACCACCTCGATAATATTATAGAACATACGTTCGTATTATTGAAGTGATTTCTCCTAATATAAGTAAATTTTATATTTAAAAATTAAAATAATGAATTTATATATCATAAGACCACAAGTTTAACAAAGGGGAAGTAAACTCGTGGCCTAGTATTGTTATGTAATATAACATTTTATGAAGGAGTGAATAGGACTATTACTCCTAATTATAGTATACCACAATTTTATAAAAAAATATTTAAATAGATGGCTAATTACTATAAAGATTGTATAGATAAGAGTAATGAAGTATGATATGAGTAGTTTAAAGAGAAAGAGGAAGACGCATATGAAAAAGACAACAAAAGTATGTGTAGCTACAACAATAGCGTTTAGTACACTATTAGGTGCTAGCGTCACAGGTGCACTTGTTCAACAGCCGACTGCACACGCAGCAACGTCATCATATTACAACTATAATGGTTATGCGGGTCAAAATGCTTCATTCGTATTAGATAAAAATTTTAAAAATGCGATTAAAGCTGAAAATGTTAAATTTAATGGCATTAAAATTAAATCGACAACATCTAATAAATCGGTATTGAAATATGATCAATACTTCAGAAATGTATCTAAAGATGGTAAAACTGCCTCGTTATTAGATATGGAAGTCAAAGGTCAACTTTCATTAACACAACTAAAAAAAGTATATAGTAAAGAGCTACAAAAAATTGATAATGGTAACAACAACACAACAGGTATTTATTACTATCAACCTAAACAAAATGGTATGACAGTTTGGTTTGATGTTAATAAAGGTAAAGTAGACCGCGTCGTATTAGGCTATAGTACAGTACAAAAAGCAATGAATTAAATGGGTGATTGAAGTGAACGTATTCGCTTCAATCATTTTTTATACACATAGGCGAATAAATATTAAATGATTATATAAAGGTATTTCAAGTTAAAATTTTAAAATCGTCTTCTGATCGATAATTAAAAGGTTTTATTATTGGAAATTAACATTTAGTGCTACGATAGAATTATATACATGAAATGTATATTATGAACCACTGCTTCATGATAATTACAATAAATATACCATTTACTTGAAGGAGGAATACAAATGACAAAGGGGCCAATTCAAGTTAATAATGAAATCGGTACATTAAAAACAGTGCTATTAAAACGACCAGGTAAAGAGTTAGAAAATTTAGTACCTGATCATTTAAGTGGATTGTTGTTTGACGACATTCCATATTTAAAAGTGGCACAAGAAGAGCATGATCAATTTGCAGAAACACTTAGAAGTGAAGGGGTAGAAGTCGTTTATCTAGAACAACTTGCTGCTGAAGCGATTGAAAATGAAGATGTAAGACAGCAATTGATTGATGATATTTTATCAGAATCTCAAAAAACAATTTTAGGTCATGAGAAAGAAATTAAAACATATTTTTCAACATTATCAAATCAAGCATTAATTGAAACAATGATGTCTGGGATACGTAAAGAGGACATTCAACTTGAAACAACGCATCTAGTGGAATATTTAGATGATCGTTATCCATTCTATTTAGATCCGATGCCCAATTTATATTTTACACGGGATCCTCAAGCAAGTATTGGTAGAGGTATGTCGATCAATCGTATGTATTGGCGCGCAAGACGTCGTGAATCTATTTTTATGACGTATATTTTAAAATATCACCCTCGTTTTAAAGATGCAGATATACCGGTGTGGCTTGATCGTACTTCACCGTTTAACATTGAAGGCGGAGACGAGCTTGTGCTTTCTAAAGAAGTATTAGCTATCGGTATTTCAGAACGTACATCAGCTGAAGCCATTGAGCGGCTAGCAAGAAATATATTTAAAGACGAATACACTACATTTAAAAAAGTACTTGCGATTGAAATACCTAATAGTCGTACATTTATGCATCTAGATACTGTATTTACAATGATTGATTATGACAAATTTACAGTGCATGCAGCTATTTTTAAAGAAGAGAATCACATGAATATCTTTACAATTGAGCAAGATGAAATGAAAGATGATATTAAAATCACACACTCTAGACAGCTACGAGAAACGTTAGCCAATGCATTAGGTGTAGATAACGTAGAATTTATACCTACTGGTAATGGAGATGTCATAGACGGTGCTAGAGAACAGTGGAACGATGGATCTAATACATTATGTATTCGCCCAGGCGTTGTGGTGACATACGATAGAAACTATGTCTCTAATCAATTATTACGTGACAAAGGTATTAAAGTGATTGAAATTAAAGGTAGTGAATTGGTACGTGGTCGTGGAGGTCCAAGATGTATGAGTCAACCTTTATTTAGAGAAGATATATAATGTTTTCACGTGAAACAATTTATAATCAAAAACGTTAGTCATTTGGCTAGCGTCTTTTTATATTAAAAAACGTTCCATTAGTCTACAAAAAGTGTAAAATAGATATCATACTTATAAAATGGAAGGACGAAACAATATGGCATTTATGACTATTAATTATAAATCACCTACGATTGGGATGAATCAATCGTTTACAGCCATCGTTCCAGAAGACGATAGCTTTTTTAAACAACATGAACCTGTAAAACCTTTAAAAATGTTATTACTGCTCCATGGTCTATCAAGTGATGCGACATCGTATATGCGACTAACGAGTATTGAACGTTATGCAGAAGCACATCAGTTGGCAGTGATTATGCCGAATGCAGATCACAGTGGCTATGCGAATATGGCGTTTGGTCATAGCTACTATGACTATATATTAGAAATTTACAATTATGCACATCAAGTGTTACCAGTATCTAAAAAAAGAGAAGATAATTTTATTGCAGGTCATTCAATGGGTGGTTACGGAACAATAAAATTCGCTTTAACTCAAAGCCATTTATTTTCTAAAGCAGCGCCATTGTCAGCGGTATTTGATGTACAATCATTACTCGATATTGAGTGGAATGACTTTGACCCCAAAGCCATTGTCGGTGAAGCTTTAAAAGTTAAAGGTACAGAGTTAGATACCTATCACTTAGTGGATGAAGCGGTTGATAAAGACGCAACACTTCCAGAACTCTTTATTCAATGTGGCACAGAAGATTTCTTATATGATGATAATCAACGATTTATGAAATATTTAGATGAAAAAGGTATCCATTATAAATATGAAGAGGGACCTGGGGAACATGATTATGCTTTTTGGGACAAAGCAATTGAACGTACAATTGAATGGTTAGTAGAGAAATAAAAATATCCCTTTGTGATGATACGTCACAAAGGGATGTTTCGTTTTATTTAATGATTTCAATCGTAAATGGAACAACAAAATCTTCGCCTTTATTCATTGCAAGAATAGCTAAAATAGTATAGACAAAACCAGCAATACCTACAACGAATAAAGTTAAGTAACCAATTAACACTACAGTTAAAACTAAACTTGCAATGCCATAAATTGTATAACTAATCGCATAATTTAAATAATTTTTTCCTTGTTGATTTAAATATTCAGATTCATCTTTCTTCATAATCCAGATGACAAGTGCTGCAATAAACCCAGTAACTAAAGACAGTAACCACATTAACATGCCCATCGTTTTTTCATTTTGCGATACATTTGTAAATGCATGAGGATGTTTAGATTGATTTTGTAAATTCATAATTTTTTGTCCCAACTTTCTTAGAAATTTAAAATACTTAAGCATAGTATATCGAGACATTACGACAATTTTTGTCGCATCATTTAATTGCAACTTACATTTTTAATTAAAATATTGTTTAATGAAAGAAACGACTATGTAAAAGAGGGGTATCAATGACTAAAGCAACAGATGTACTTGACCTATATTTAAAGTTCATGGCAGGTCAACGTCTAACGAAACTAGAAATCAAGGATATACTTGAAAATAAATCAGAACGCACCGTTCAACGCTATATTGCTGATCTTAATACATTTTTTAAAGATAAAAATAAAAAAATTGTTATGAATCAAGTAGACAAAAAATATGAATTGATACGGGATGATAATGTATCCTTTGATAAAGAGCAGCTTCTTGCCATCTTAAAAATTCTTATTGCTTCTCGTGGTTTATCTAAAAAAGAAATTCAGTATGTTATTACTAGACTCAAACAACAGGTTTCTGATGAAAATTATAAAATTATTGAAAAGGCGATTAAGTCTGAAATGATACATTATGTGCCTATGAATCATGGAGAACCATTGTTTCACAAGTTATGGAAATTAAATGAATTGATTCAACAAGAGAAAATCATTGAATTTGAATATTTTAATGCGATGAATCGCGGTAGAATACATAAAATTAAACCTATGTATATTACTTATTCAGAACTCTATTTTTACCTTGTAGGTATCAATAAGAAAGAGCAAGTTATTATTTTTAGAGTAGATCGAATACAAGAGTTTAAAGTTACGGATGACAAATTTAAGGTTACGGATGATAAATTTAAGGTGCCGCATTCTCCATATATAAGAGAAGGAGAGTTGAAAAAACGGATTTATTTTATGTATGGCGGTGAATGGAAGAAAGTTGCATTCGAATTTAATGGAGGGATTATTGAATCGGTATTAGATCGTTTTCCGACTGCAAAGTTGATTAAAAAAGATTATATTAATAATCGTTTTACTGTAGAAATAGAAGTGATAGGAGATGGGATATTAATGTGGTTCTTATCTCAGGGCGCACGTGTTAAAGTATTGTCTCCTACAGATTTAAAACAAAAACATATTAATGAAGTTGAGAAGATAATAGAGAATTATAGGTAGACAAAAATTGACCAACTCTAAATGTACAATAAGATAAAACATACAAAAAGGTGGCTACATTATGATTAAATTAGATCGAGTAGCAAGAAAAAAAGCGGTGAAAGCATTATTGAAACCGAGTATATTTAGCACGCTAGAAGAACAAGTAAATATATATTTGTATCAAAACGAAAGATACATTAAAA
Organism: Staphylococcus sp. SUC_1.2; assembly: GCF_026222585.1. Lineage (NCBI taxonomy): Bacteria > Bacillati > Bacillota > Bacilli > Caryophanales > Staphylococcaceae > Staphylococcus > Staphylococcus sp. SUC_1.2. The sequence goes on from NZ_JANJPM010000008.1 coordinate 12,024, forward strand.
ATAAAAACCGAAAATATTTAAAAAAGTGAATAAATAACTGTATAAATAACTATATTTTTAAATTAAAAGGTATAGCAAAATATTTATAAAAATTTTATAATAAAAATGTATCAATCATGTGAAAGAAGGAAATGAATTTGATACCAAAATATACGCAAATAGAAATCAGTAAACGTATTCAATCTACAATTGATTCGAGCCATTTAAATATAGATGAATATGCTAAACAATATTGTTATGACATCACAAGACTCCAACGACTTTTACATCCGACACTAATTTGGATTGCAAAAGATTATCAACTCGCAGCTACGATACTTCACACTACTCCTAAGCAACTCTTAGCATCATTACCTCAAGAGGAATTAGATAGCATTTCATTTCGCGCCTTAGAGAATACGGAAGAAATCAACAATAAAGTACAACAACTAGATCAAATTTTTCAACTACTTACATATCAATTGAAGATTGGAAGTGATACTCATGACTGAGGCATATAAAGAAACGATTGAACGTATTCTTCCAATTGCAAAGCAATTTATCTCAAACTATAACATTCAATATCCGATTAAAGATAGCGTAGAATTACTGTCTAATATGGGTTATTACATTATTAAAGCACAAGCGCCAAATAATTTATCAGGTTTTTATATGAAGAAAGATAAATATCCATTTATCTTTGTGAATACAAGTCATAGTAAAGGACGTCAGAATTTTTCCTTGTGGCATGAAGTCTATCATCATTATATGGGGCATCAAAATGGAATTAGTGAGTTTAATCCCGAGTCATTAGTAGAACGTGAAGCGGAAATATTTGCAGGTATTGTGCTTTTACCTAATTCAGAAATTGAAAAATGGATGGATAAAGAAAAAGGCATTATGAGACCTGAAGTACTTGCACGAATGAGTGTCTACTATCAGATGAGTTTTAATGCAGTGATGATTCGTGCTATGCAATTGAATCCGATACCTTACGAAAAATATCAACAACTCAAAGCATTATCTCGAAAGGATCATTCTAAACAGTTATATGCAATTTACACAGAAAATAATTTAGAAACTGGCATTTTAGAGCCGACAAATGATATACAAATTTCACAAAATATTATGACAATTCTAGAAAAAAATTATAATGATGGGTTAACAACTGGCGCTAAAATTAATGAAATGATTCAGAGAATTGAGGTGCTTAATAATGAAACATAACGTTATTACGCCACCAATTGTAGATACAGATATATGGGTGTATCTAATCTTATCAGGGTACTATAAACGGATTATTGAGTATTATGGATATTTGCAATTTTCAGATGTAGTAGAAAAAGAAATTATGAATTGGCAGAAAAACAAGCAAGAATTTTCAGAGATTGCAAACAAGTTCTCGGAGTTAAAAGCAAAAGGAAATGTGAAAATCATTCAATTTGATAGTTTTGATAGCTTAGATCAAGCGAGTATTAATCATACGTTGAGTGAATTTGGACTAAAAGAAGTTGGTATTTTAGAAAAAAACAAAGGCGAATTTACAAGCTTACTTTACGCCTTACACAAAGATATACATAGATTTAAAACAAATGATCACAAGTTTAAGGTTGAAGTAGAAGATTTCATTGACGAAGACTTTACCTTTGTTAATTGGACAAACATTCTAGATAACTACAGTAAAAGCTTTAATGAAAAAATCCAATCAAAAAAACTAGTTGATAGCAAACAACTAAAAATGAAACAGCAAAACGAAACATACAAAAAAGAAAAACAAGACCCACGATGGGATAAATTAAAAGAATTAATGGGGTAAAGTAAAAAGTTATGGAGAGAGGAAGAATATGAGAGTATTTATATTTTTATTTATAATTGCTTTAGGGATAATTGTATTTAAAAAATTCAAAAATTCAAAAAAATACAATTTATATTTAGCAATAATAATAGCAATTATGATGATTATTTTCTTTTTTATAATAGTAGCTATTTTTAAATATTTAGTAATTTTCTTACTAATTGGAGTTGGGATTTATCTATATAAAAGATTTTATAGAAAGCAAAAAGACGATATCAGATTTGATGAGTAAATAAATTAAAAAGGAAGAAAAATTATGTTAAATAAAAAAAACAGAGTTGAAGCAGTTAAAAGTTTAGAAAAAGCCTTAGAAAAATTTGAAGAAGAAAAAGCTAATATGGTAACTCAATCAGAGAAATTATATGCTGAAAGATTAATTTTAAAAGATAATATAAAAAAAGTTTGGCAGTTTTTGAATAATATGCGAAATAAACCTGAAGAAATAAAGGTGGAAGTTGAAAAATTAAAGATTGAATTTAAAAAATTTGAAGGCTTTGTTCAAGAAATTAATGAAGAAGTAGAAGCTTCAAGGAAAAAGACAGTTGGAGGAGCTGGAAGTGGTATAGCGGCTGGTGTAGGTGTAGCAGCTTTTGGACCTTCAGCAGCTATGGCTATTGCTACAACTTTTGGTACAGCGTCTACTGGTACAGCAATTTCTACTTTAAGTGGTGCTGCTGCAACTAATGCTGCTCTAGCATGGCTAGGTGGAGGCGCTTTAGCAGCTGGTGGAGGGGGAACTGCTGCAGGATCAGCATTGTTAGCTCTATCGGGTCCAATAGGATGGACAATTGGAGGAGTTAGTATAGCTACAGCTGGCTTGCTTAGAAATTCAAAAAATAAAAAAGTAGCTAACGAAGCAAGAACAAAAGAAGTAGAAGTTCAAGCTCAAATTAAAATGTTAAAAGGTACAAGTGAAGAAATTATTGAAACTACAGATTTAACAGAAACTACGAATATGTTAATCGACCCATTCTATGATGATGTATTAAATAGAACTAATAAATATAAAGCCGATTATAAACTGATTAAAGAAGCGGGCGATACAGATTTAATTAAAGACTTAGGTAGTTTAATAAATCAAGCAAAAGGTGCTACTGAATTATTAAATAGAGCCATAGGTAAGGCGGAATAATTATGGAAGAAGCGATTAGTTTTGAAAAATTTCTAGACCTAAACTATTTAACAGAAGATAGTCTATTTAAAATTAAAAATGTTAATGAATCTACAAATAAACTACTAGAAGAATACAAAGAAATAGCCGTCAATCAAGTTATTCAAAATTTTGGATTAGACAAAATACTAAATATTTATAAAGATGGCGGTAATGTAACTACTTTTCATAATTATAAAAATAAAATTTTTAGCGATAAAGAAAGTAAAGAAAAATATGAATTTCAACAGAAAAATAAAACAAATTTTCAAAGAAGTGATTACGATCAAGATGTAATTAAAAAGAAAAGGTTTGGGAAAGATGTAATTATCTCTCGAAGTTTATCAAATCTTAATAAAAGAGCTTACCAAGAAATAAACGGTAATCAAGAAACATCTAAAAAATACAAGGAGAGTAGGAATTCAAAAAATCAACTTAATGGGTTAGTTAATAATCATATGGTTGGTAAAGGAATAATTAAAGATGGATATAATAGTGAAAATTTATTAAGTGTTAAACAAAATAACAAAGACAACGTTCATAATGATCATATTCTGAGTTTGAAAAAATTAAGTACTGATGATGCATTTAATTTCTACTTACCTAGAGATGAACAAAAGAAATTTGTAAATAGTTCTCAAAATTTAACATTTACCACTGGTCCTGCTAATCAGTCAAAAGGTGAATTAGAGGGTACTAAATGGGGCAATAAAATTAATAAAGATGGAAGAACAAATGCAGAAAGATTTAATAAAAATATTGAAGAAATAGAATTAAAAGAAAAGCGAGCAAAAAAAAGTTTAAATAAAAAAATAAAAGTAAATAAATTAAAAAAACAAAGTAAAGTTGTTACAACTAGTTTTAGTTCAGGTGCTAAAATGGGCATGAAAGAAATGCTAGGAATGCTACTTTATGATTTGCAAAATGAATTTTTTAAAGAGATGAAGTATTACTTTAATAATTTTAAAAATTTTCATAAAAATAAAGTTAAATGGCAAGAATTAACATTATGCTTCAATAGAATAAAAGATAAAGTATTTAATAGAGCAAAATCTTATTTTGTAGGATTTAGTACAGGATTTATTAGTGGTTTTCTAGGCAATATATTAACAGTTATTATAAATACATTCAAAACAACTTATAAACGATTAGCGAAATTAATCGGTGAGACATTTAATGGGGTAGTTAAATCAGTTAAGTTATTACTAACGGCTGAAAATGATGAAACAAAGTATAAAGAAGCAGTCAAAGTTTTTACTGCTACTGTAATTGGAGCTTTAGGTGGAATTATGACAGAAAGTTTAATTACCTACTTAAGAACTACACCTTTTTCAATTTTTGCAGAGTTAATTGGTGCAACTGTAGGTGGTATTTTAACAGGAATGACTGTTGCAACAACTATGTATATGATTGATGACTTCAAAGGATTTATAGATTCTTTGAAAGGTATATTTAAGAAAGATGAATATTCTCAAGAAGAATTGAAAGCTAAATTTGAAGAATTGTTGAATAAAATAGATGAAGAATATACTATTATTCTGAAAAGAATCAGAAGAGAATATTTGAAGTTAAATGAGATAACATTAAAGGCATTTGACATGAAAATAAGCGCCAATGAAAGATTGACCAATACAGCCATTTATGCTTCTACGATGAATGTCAAAGAAAATGAAATAGTTGAAGATTTGGAAGATATCGATGATTTCTTTTTTAATTAATGTATAGAAATGAACTTCTTTACTTATATAATCTAAATATGATTTTACGTTTTTAATGTAATTAATTAGTTGGTTTGGAAATAGTACTTAAACAACTCATCTAACAAGTTGGCACTTTTTGTAAAGATATAACATAAAAATTATTTATTAAAAAGTATTTTATAAACGCAAAAAATATCACTTTAACCCAATAAGGAGCGTAAGTTTAGTGTACAAATATTACATAACCTCGATCGTTATTTTTCTAGTATTTTCGCTGATATGTGGCATGGCGCTTGTTGAGGACAATAGTACAAAAGTTTCCGTTGTGGCAGTAGGAGATAATTTAATTCATCCTGTCGTCTATCATGATGCACAATATTCAGATGGTACATATAACTTTAAACCAATGTATTCTAATATAAAGAAAGACATAGCTAGACCTGACTTAGCTTTTGTCAATCAAGAGTCTCCACTTGGTGGGGATGATATTCCATTTTCAGGATTTAAACGATTCAACACACCTAGTCAGGTAGCAAGTGACATTGTTGCAACAGGGTTCGATGTGATTAATGGTGCAAATAATCACTCCTTAGATCAAGGAGATCAAGGGGTTACAAATCATATACAGACTTGGGAAAAATTTGATCATAACGTATTGTTTACAGGAATATACAATTCGAAAAAAGAGGCGAATCGTGTACATACCATTTCTAAAAATGGCGTGAAAATCAGTGTATTAAGTTATACATATGGAACAAATGATATGGTCTCAAATTATCCATATACAGTAAAAACGTTTGACGAAGCAACTATTAAACGGGATATACGAAAGGCAAAACAACAAAGCGATGTAGTGATGGTGTCGGCACATTGGGGAAATGAAAATCACCATACACCAAATAAAACACAGAAAAAGTACGCTCAATTATTTGCAAATGAGGGTGTAGACGTCGTTATTGGTACGCATCCACATGTGATTCAACCAGTAAAGTGGGTTAAAGCAAAAAACCATCATCATAAAACGTTGGTAGCCTATTCTTTAGGTAATTTTTTAAATGGACAGTATAGTGGAGATGAAAATAATCAATTGTTAGGAAGGATAAACTTCGATGTAGTAAAAGAACCTAAAGGTGTACATTTAGAAAATGTTAAATGGACAAGCATGGTCAATCATTACGAACAAGCACGTCCTACCAACAAACAAACACGACAACATTTTAAAATTTATAATCTTGATGATTACACACCACAATTAGCACAGAAACATGGATTACAGTATGATTCAGACAGTGAATGGAATATCAAACATTTACAGGAGATTACAAAGGATGTAATCGATCGAACATTTTTAAATGAAAGAAGTTTATAAAAAAGAGCGACTGTACATGTGCAAATGGTACGTACAGTCGCTTTTGATTTATCTATTTAAATATTCTATCAAGGCACATTATTTATTTTGATTAGCAAAAGCTTTGGAAATATCTCGCAATGTTTGTGGTGCATCATCCCACTTCATTGTCACTTCAGTGAAGTGCATGTGTTCTTGATCTTCGTTTATTTCATCGAAGACAGCCTTTAAATCTTTTGAAGTCTTAACATCATGGACTTTCACGCTATCTCCACCAAATACGTTTGGTAATGCTTTGTAATCCCACATGTTGATATCATTATAGGGCTCTTCCATACCATGAATGAGACGTTCAACAGTATAACCATCATTATTAATTAAAAAAATCACAGGTTTAATATCTTGACGAATCATCGTTGATAACTCTTGAACAGTTAATTGGAATGACCCATCACCAATTAATAAGATATTACGACGGTGTGGATTAGCTAATTGGGAACCTAATGTAGCTGGTAATGTGTAACCAATTGAACCCCATAAAGGTTGACCAATAAATGACATATTTTTAGGTAAAGTTAAACTGTAAGCCCCAAAGAAGGATGTTCCCTGTTCTGCGATTAATATATCATCGCCACCAATAAAGTCTTGCATCATTTTAAAGTAAGTGTCTTGAGTTAACATATCATCAGTTAATTCATAGTCATTTGATTCTGGTTGTTGGTAAGAAGGGAATGAATGTTTATTTGTATAATCTATCGTACTTAACGCTTCTAAGAATTCAGGCAATATAATTTCTTTATCAATCGTATCGTTTAATTTGAATAGACGATGATTAATCATGACCACTTCGTTAATATCAAATTTATATGAAAAGCCTGCAGTAGCTGAGTCAGTTAATTTGGCACCAATATTTAAAATAGCATCGCTATGATCGACATAGTCTTTAATGTCATCTTTAGCAATTTCTCCATCATAAATACCCATATAGTGTGGGTTTTCTTCATTGAATGCCCCTTTACCTAACGATAATTGAACAACTGGAATATTCGTTTTATTTACAAATTGTTCTAATTCATCATGTAAATGGAAACTATTGATTTCATGACCAGTAATAATTAATGGTTGTTTAGCTGAACGTAACTTATCAGCCACCATATCTACATATTGAGATACATCTTGTTGAGGTGTTTTTTCAACTTTGAATGGTTGTTCAACTTCAATATCTGACACTGCTACATCGATTGGTAAGTGAATGTGTACAGGTCGACGTTCTTGAATTGCAGCATTGATTACTCTAGGGATTTCAGTTGTTGCATTTTCAGGCGTGATATAGGCTTGTGCTGTTGTAATCGGTTCAAACATATGTCGATAACTATCAAAGCGTCCTTCACCTAAAGAGTGATGCACATATTTGCCTCCCTTTTCAACAGCTCTTGTTGGTGCGCCTGTGATAGCAATGACCGGAACACGTTCTGCATATGAGCCTGCAATACCATTGACGGCACTTAATTCTCCAACACCAAATGTTGTTACGAGTACGCCTAGTCCGTTCATACGTGCGTAACCATCAGCGGTATAAGCACCATTTAGTTCATTCGTTGTTCCAACCCATTCAACGCCTTCGTGACTTACGATGTCATCTAAAAATGCTAGGTTAAAATCTCCTGGCACACCAAATATTTTATTAACTCCTGCTTCATGTACTGCATCCATTAAATATTGTCCTACACGTTGTTTCATATTCAATTCCACCTTTGTATTGCTTTTGTTTACATATATAGGATAAGCCTGGTTATAAATAAAGTCAACATTATTGACCTTTTGATGAAAGTCGTTAGAAAATTTACTATAATAATTAATAATGACTTTGAAAAGGAACGAGTGAATATGGATCGAAATAAAAATGATTATGAACACATGCTATTTTATTTCGCTTATAAAACGTTTGTGACGACTGCAGATGAAATTATCGAAAAATATGGTATGAGTCGACAACACCATCGCTTTTTATTTTTTATCAATAAATTGCCTGGTATTACGATTAAGCAGTTACTAAACACGTTAGAAATATCAAAGCAAGGGTCTCATGCAACATTGAAAAAGTTAAAAGAAGAGGCATTAATTATCGAACAACAATCTGAAGAAGATCGCAGAGTAAAACAATTATTTCCAACGCCTAAAGGAAGTAAACTAGTAGAAAAATTAAACAAAGCTCAAGATGAATTAATGCAACAAACGTTCCAAAAAGTTGGAAAAGATTGGTATGCGATTATGGAAGAATTATCGAATTATCGAGAAGGGTTTCAAGATATTAAACATTTAAAAGATGAAAAAGAATCTTAAAAAAGAAGCTGAACTGATGTATATTGAAAGTTCAGCTGTTTCTATACCATTTTAAGGAGAAAATATACTGACTATGATCAATAACAATGAAAAGTTAATTCAACTTATTTCAAAATAAAGATATTTACATTTAATGTACAACGTACGATAGGATATTTGACTGTAATAAAACCAAATAATATTGTAGATTACATTATAAAATGTTAAGTGGTTCAATTAAAATTAACACTAGACTGTCAATAAATATTTTTCACGCATAACGGTTATTTGTGAAAAGTACATAAAAAATGAAAACAATTGAGCGCTAGCCATGTCTTCCTTTACAACAGTTATAAAGAATGCAATTCGAAAGTATATGTTTTAATATAAAAGAGGTTAGAGTAAAGTAGAATGTTAAGATATCACCTATTAGCATTTTAATTTTCTAACCTTATTTTATTTATAGAAAGAAAGTGGGACTGATATATTGCAAGGAAACATTTATATGGTTATTGATTAAATTTAGTTAATTACATGAAATAAATTTAATTAGATGAGCAGTATTTACATAGTTACTTAATAAGTGTTTCCTTTGCAATAAAATAAATTGTATAATCTTTATATTTATAACTTTATCATATTATACTTCTAATATATGACCTTAATCATTACTTAGTATTGTTTTTAAAGTTTCTAAATGGAATAGGAATATTTGTAGAACATGTTTTGAGATTTCATACGATTTATTTATTCACACACTCGTTAACCATTACGTATCACGTTTTTGATGCCATCGATTTAAAAAGTGTTATTTTTATTATGCTTGTGGTATTATTACAAACCATTGTGATATTATTTGTGAAAGGAGTACGATTAATAAAATGATTCACATACTACTCCTCTTAGTCATTGTCATTATATTGCAAGTGCTAATTAGATATTTTCTTAATAAAATAGAGTTAGAGTCAAAGTATAAAAATATGATTACTTATTTACCATTAGGTTTAGGATTGTTTTTTGTTCAAAATGTATATTATGAACGTCAGTATCCACATTGGGAGGTACCACTTAAAGAAAAGTTGAATTTAAAATATATTTATCTTTTTACTTTCTTAGAATTTGTTGCAATATATATTTGTTTATTTGTGATGAAAAATTAAATATTATTGTAAGTACATTCTCTAAAATGACATAAATATAATGCAATTTGTTCGATTGACTTTAAAATTAATAGCAATTGAGTGTATAATATATTTAGTCTAGACTTGTTTTTTGACAAAACAAATCTAATTTACGCTAAAAATTAAAAGGAGTGACAATAATGAAAAAACTTTTAGTTACAACTATTATTGGTTTTGTAGGCTATATTGCTTTCAAAAAATACCAAAACAAAGTAAACGAAATGCCAAATATTGAATATTAATCATATAAACCGAGATATTTCTAAGATTGAAATATCTCGGTTTTTTGTTTTAATGTATTGATATACGAAAGAATTAATTATAATTAAATCATTTACAACTAAAAATATTACTAAGTAAAAAAATACATAATTGAAAAAGATATCAAACGAGACCTTAATATACCAGTTTTAAGCTCTATTCCAATAAAGATAGCTTAAATGAAGTAAAACAAAAAATTAAAGATAATTTAGAAATTAAATAATCATATATTAAAAGCACTTTAGCGATGATTGAATCGCTAAAGTGCTTTATCTGACTATAAAACAAGACGCTCTTCAATTATAGAGAGCGTCTTATCTATGAGCTAAATATTATTGTTGATTTTGGTTAGAAGTGACATCTTGACCAAAGAAGTCGAAGATATTTTTCGCACTATCTGTGTTATCAATGTTACCACGGAATTTATCAGCACCTGGACCATATGCATAAGTATTTACATCTTCACCAGTGTGACCATATGTTGTCCAACCAGTATGAGATTCGTCATTAATTGGTTTTTGAATTGCATCTTGTAATTGAGTTGTTGCTTCTGCAATTTTTGGATCATCGTCATTTTTAGCTTTATCTTTAACGTCTTTTAATTCTTTCGCTGCATCTTTAACTTTATCTAATTGTTTTTTAGGGAAGTCGACACCATAACCTTCATTGATCACTGTTTCAGGGTCTTTACCTTTAGCAATTTGTTCAGTCATGTAACTGCCAGAATGTTTCATTTTATGAATAGCGTCTGGATTCCATACGTAATCTTTGCCTTTAGCGATGGATAAACCGCCAGTTGAGTGGTCAGCAGTTGCGACAACTAATGTATCTTTATGATTTTTTGCATAGTCGATAGCGTTTTGGAATGCTTTATCGAAACCGCTCATTTCTGACATGACACCAGTGATATCATTAGGATGACCAGATTTATCAATTGAAGCGCCTTCTACCATTAAGAAGAATCCTTTATCATTTTTTTCTAATTTAGATAATGCACTCTCTTCCATATCTGCTAATAATGGATTTTGTTGTGGTGCATCAATTTGTAACGGCATATTTTTCTCAGCGAATAAACCTAATACTTGGTCACTTTTTGAGTTAGCTAAGTCAGTCTTATTGGTTACATAGTCGTACCCATCTTTTTGAAATTTCTCAGTTAAATGACCATTTTCTTTACCGAAGTATTTAGAGCCTCCACCTAAAAGAACGTCTACTTTATGTTGGCCATTAATTTTATCATTATAAAATTGTTGTGCAATCTCATCTTTTTTATCACGATCATCTACATGTGCCGCATACACAGCTGGGGTTGCATCAGTGACTTCTGCTGTTGTCACTAAACCAGTTGATTTGCCTTGTTCTTTAGCATATTCTAATACTGACTTTAAAGGTTTTTTATCATTATCTACAGAGATTGAACCATTATATGTTTTATGACCTGTAGCGAAAGCTGTGCCACCTGCAGCTGAGTCAGTGACATTTTCTTTAGGATCGTTAGGATTAGTACGGTTAGTTCCTTTTAAATATTTATCAAAAGCAGTTTGATCTAATTCTTTGGTATTAGGATTATCTGCATAATAACGGTAAGCTGAATTATAAGAAGGACCCATACCATCTCCAACCATGAAAATCACATTTTTAGGATTTTTAGTGTTACCGATGGCCATGTAATCGCCATTTTGACCTTGTTGATCTTGAGCACCTTGTCCAGCACCAGATGCGAATGACACATGTGTTGTACCTAATACTGAAGCAGCTAGAATTGAAGTTGCTACTGTGGTTTTTCCAAATTTATTGATGAAACTCATTATTAAAAAAGCCCCCTAATATGTAAAATATAGATTACTTACATCTTTATATTAAGAAACTTTATTTGATTTGAAGTAAGTATTTAGTAAACTTTAGTTTAAGGTATTGTAAAAAATTATTAACTTATCCTATTCTATGATTTAATAAATTAATTTAATATAAAGAATTGAAAATGTATGTTATAATAGTATTAAATAAAATAGTTTAATCTTATTAAGAGTAAGTGGAGGGAATTGGCCCTATGAAACTTCAGCAACTGCGCTTTGCGTGAGGTGCTACATCCAACAGGATTTCCTGAAAGATAAGAAGATGTCGACAAGCGCTTCTTATTTAAGGAGGGCTATTTTATTTACCCAAATTAAAAAAAGGTGGTAAACATATGACAACATTACAAGAACTATTTAAAGAATTAGATAATTGGGAACAGCATAGTCCTAAAAGTTGGGCAGGAAGTATGGGAAGAACAGCAAAAATCAATGATATCAAAAGACAAATTAAAGAAGCGATCACCATAGAAGATATTAGAAAGTATATTTTAAATAAAGAAGATTAAAAGTAAAAGAAGCATGGGAGTGAGACGGCGTATTCAAAATGAATTCGAATCTCGCTCCTTACTTTTTTATGAAACAGTTAATCTCGAATATATTCAATTTAAAGAAAAAGCGTTAAAATAAAGTTAAAGAAATCATGTCATTAATAAATATATAGAGGTGAATCAATAATGATATTCGTAATGTTATCTCCTTTACTGATAGTTGTATTTATCGCATTATCTATTATGGAAGAAAGAAAACGTAAGAAAAAAACAAAACATAAAGAAAATAAATTTGAACAAGAAAAAAATAAAATGTCTAATCCTAATGACAATAATGATCATGACGCAAAATAAAGGATGAAAAAAATGAAAGTATTGATTGTCGAAGATGATGTCGTCATTGCAGAAAGTCTAGGGAATGAACTCTCACATTGGAACTATGAAGTGAGTATTGCTAAGCAGTTTGATAATATTCTTGAAGAATTTAAAACTGCAGAACCTGAACTTGTGTTATTAGATATTAATTTACCTACATTTAATGGTTATCATTGGTGCCAAGAGATACGTAAAGTATCTAATGTCCCAATTATTTTCATTAGTTCGCGTACTGATAATATGGATCAAATTATGGCAATTCAAATGGGTGGAGATGACTTTATTGAAAAGCCATTTAATTTGTCACTTACTATAGCGAAAATTCAAGCATTGCTTCGTAGAACATATGATTTAACGGTTTCAAATAATGAGATGACTGTTAAAGGGTGTAAGCTCGTTGTTGATGAAGCCACACTATACTACAACAATGACTCTGTACAACTTTCGTTTACTGAACTACAAATTTTGAATAAATTATTTCAAAATGAAGGAAAATATGTCAATCGTACAGCAATTATTGAAAAATGTTGGGAATCGGAGAATTTTATTGATGATAATACGTTAGCAGTAAATATGACACGCCTACGTAAAAAACTGCAATCTATCGGTATTGTTGATTTCATTGAGACAAAGAAAAATGTAGGATATAAGGTGTAAATATGATGTTAAAAGCATTTATAAAATCGATACGTCATCAAATGATGATAGTAGCATTATTTCTATTACTTTTTTTGGTGATTTTCTTTCTTTTTAATTTGCCTTTCAATGCCTTCTTTCTAGGTATGGCAATTATTCTTTTCATAATGATTATTTTTTGGTTGATTCAACTTAGTGGATTTCAAGAAGCAGTGTCTTTAAAAGAAGAAGTTGCTGACTTAGAAGATGAATTACAACGTGTAAAAAATGAACAATCTGCATACCAAGTCAATGTTGAGAACTATTTTTTAACATGGGTGCATCAAATGAAGACACCTATTACCGCTTCGAAACTCCTTTTAGAAAGAAATGAAGATAATGTAGTGAATCGCGTGCGTCAAGAAATTATACAAATTGATAACTATACGAGTCTTGCACTTAGCTATTTAAAATTAATGAATCAAGAAACGGATATGTCCTTTTCGAAAGTAGTCATTAATGATCTCGTTAAACCTCTTATTATGAAATATTCGATTCAATTCATCGACCAAAAAACAAACATTCATTACACACGTTGTGAAGATGAAGTACTTACTGATGTTCAATGGTGTACAATCATGATAGAACAAATTCTTAATAATGCTTTGAAATATGCACGTGGTAAAGACATTTGGATTACGTTTAACAACGAAAATCGTGTGCTATCTATACGAGATAATGGTGTAGGAATTAGTAAAGCCGATCTTCCCAAAATCTTCGATAAAGGCTACTCGGGCTATAACGGAAGACTTAATCAACATTCAAGTGGCATTGGATTATTTATTGTTAAACATATATCGGCACATTTACATCATAAAGTAGAAGTGTCTTCAACGCTCAATGAAGGAACTACATTTGACATACATTTCCCAGAAAATAATTAAACTTTCAATAATGTAAGGACAACCAGTAACATTTTTAAGAAATGATTAATGTTACTGGTTTCTTTTTGTTTTATGATAGTAGTAAGTGATAAATTAAAGAGTTTAATGAAAAGAAAGGAAGCATGGATATCATGTTGTTAGACGTGAATAATGTAAAAAAAACATTTGGGAGAGGTCTGAATGCTACTACCGCATTAAATGGCATTTCATTTAATGTGGATAGGGGTGAATTTGTAGCAATTATGGGTGAATCTGGATCTGGGAAATCCACTTTACTTAATTTAATTGCAACTTATGATAAAACTACTGAAGGTACGATAACGATTGACGAGCAAAATATCCGTCAATTGCGTAATAAAGAAATCGCATATTTCCGTCGAGATCATTTAGGTTTTGTCTTTCAAGACTTTAACATTTTGCCGACAATGACAAATAAAGATAATATCTTAATGCCGCTTGTACTTGCGAATCGCTCACATCAGATGATGCGTCATCGTCTCTATCGCTTAAGTTATCAATTACATATTGAACCACTGCTTAATAAATATCCTTTTGAAATATCAGGAGGAGAACAACAACGCGTGGCTATCTGTCGAGCACTGATTAATGAACCGGATTTGTTACTCGCAGATGAGCCTACAGGTGCACTTGATTCTAAAACATCTAAAACGATTATGGAACTATTTAGAGATATTAATAAAAATGAGCAAACCATTTTAATGGTGACACATTCGGCTGTGGATGCTTCTTATGCCAAACGTATTTTGTTCATTAAAGATGGCCGTTTATATCATGAAATTTATCGAGGGGAGGAACTACAATCAGAGTTTCAAAAACGTATTGCTGATAGTTTAGCAATGCTTCACGAAAGAGGTGATTAAAATGACCTTTCGCTTGCTTTGGACATTAGTCACTCAGAATTTTAAAACACAGCGACATATTATGATTCCATTTATTCTAGTAATCAGTACATTATTTGGTATTGAATTTATTTTATTATCCTTAAACATGAATGCTTCGATTCATAAGCATAGTGATGTTATTCCAGTTTTTATTGGTATCGGAAATTTTTTTATGTGTCTGTTTGGACTACTTTTTATTCTTTATGCTAATCGTTTTATTATGCGACGTCGTCAAAAAGAGCTGGCCATGAATATGATTTTGGGTATGGAAAAAAAGCATTTTAGGTTAATGCTGTTTATAGAAGGAATATATCAATATATTATCATTGGGTGTCTGAGTATTATAGGTGGTTATTTATTTGGTGCATTAACTTATATGTCGTTAAATAGAATATTAGGTTATACGCAGGTCTCTTTAAAAAAATATCCATTTGATATAAGTGCAATGAGATACACCTTGTTGATGTTAGCAATAATGATGCTATTTTTATTTATTGTTAATAATATAAAAATCACTTTTCAAAGTCCTATTAAGTTAATACAGCAGCAACATCCAACGGAAAAACAATGGCCCAAACCTTTACTCTATGTCTTATTGATTGTTGGGATCATAACTGTTGTTGATAGTTATATGATTGCCTTAAAAGATACACTTATTTTGGTTTCTCTACGTAATATTTTTATTGCTCTTATTTTAGTGACAATAGGAACGTATTGCTTATTTATATCATTGAGTGTTTTAGTGATAGATTGGCTTCAAAAGATTCCGAGTGTTTATTATCGACCTAAATATTTTTTTACTATTTCTGGTTTAAGTTCAAGAATGAATTCTAATTCTATTGGTTTGGCTAGTTTAACCATGCTATGTACTTTTCTTATTGTGACTCTAGGAATGAGCGTTGCTACATATCGTAGTGTAGACCAACGTGCGAATCATTTAATGCCAACACAATATCGTATTGAATTGAGTGGAGATGTGCATCATAGTACTACGAGCAAACACAAAGTACGTCAGCTAGAAAATGAGATTAAGAGACATGCTGATGTTGATGCTTTCAGAGAATATACAAGTGGAAGTGTTGCAGTCACTTATAAGAAGGGTTCATTTGTAAAGCGAGATAATGAGAACAGTCCATTGGATTTAAATAGTGTATATTTAATTGTAATGAATCAGAAAGATTACAATACAATCAATCATACGCACCTGCGACTGAAACATAATGAAATGGGAATATTAGCGAATCATTTCATGTTTCAAAAATTAGACCATATCAAATTAATGAATCAAACATTTAAAACAAATCAGTTAAAAGGTGATCATTTTTCATTTCCAGTTCCAGGTGCAGTCACACTTGTTACTCATAATGTAAATCAACAACGTCAATTGATTCATTATTATCAAACAACAGCAGATATTAACTCATACATTGCTTTTAATCTTAAAACAAAAGATACACAATCCATAGACCATATTGAGTCTCAATTAATGAAACAATATGATATTCAAATTGATAAAAAAGATGAATTAAATAAGGAAATGTTTGATATTTATGGTGGTCTCATTTTTGTTGGAACTATTGTTTCTTTAGTCTTAATGATTGGCACATTTACGATGATGTATTATAAGAATATTGCTGAGGGATATGAAGATCGAAAAAACTATCGAATTATGCGTCAAGTAGGTTTAGAAGAAGAACGAATTAAATCTGTTATTAATGACCAAGTAGTTATTATTTTTACTTTACCTATTATAATATCTATGATACATGTACTATGTGCTTCTAAAATGATTTATACTTTGCTTGGTATTTTAGATGTTAATGATATAAAATTATTTTTAACAACTTATATCGGTGTCTTAGTGTTTGTAATGATAATCTATGCTTTGATGTATGTAATGACGTCTCGTGTATATTATCGTCTCATTCATCGTTGATATATTAGTAAAAAGAAATCCTCATTCTTATATATAAATGAGTGTAAGACTTTAGGCAGTAGGGTATAAGGATAAAAAAAGGAGGCGGAATAATGGTAAAACAATATGATGATACAACAAATAGAAATAGTAACAATAACATTAAACGTACAGGGGAACACGTTCTTACTTGGATAGGTGTTGCGATTCAAGCATTAGTTGCAATTATGTTTTTAATGATTAAACCCTTTATTGGTAATGCTGATTTTAAAGAACAAATTATTAATGAAACACAAAAACAAGGCAATGAGGTTTCTATAACAGAAATAAATAATGGTATGGATGCATTAGGTGGTTTATTTAATTTCTTTACATGGGGCGCGTTCATCCCATTAATTCTTGCAATTATTGGCGGTATTTTAATTAATAAAAAACCTAAACTTGCAGGTATCTTATTAATTATTGCAGGTATTTTAGCGATTGCTACAAACTGGATTAGTTTAATTTTATGGTTAATTGCTGGTATTATGTTACTTGTTCGTAAACCTAAGCATGACATGTATGGCAATGGCGGTTATAATGATCATTACAGAAGAGACCATCATGATGTAAATGCAAATAATAATGCATTCATTTTGAATGAAGAAGAAGAAAGACAACAACAACGTTATATTAAAGATCATTATTCAAATAAAAATCAAGCAGCGGACAATAATAATGAAAGATACCACGATACACACGTAAATGATTCAAATGATGACGACTATCGTGATCAACGTTATTCAAATCATAAAACGAATAAACGAAGTAATGATTTTATTCAAGATGAAGCAAGAAAGCTTCAAGAAGAAAAAGATAACGATCCATACAAATATTAATAATATGATATATAAAAGCGATGGTATTCCTAAGTTAATACCATCGCTTTTTACGTTAATTTCTACAATTTCTACTATATGGTTTGGATAAAATATATTAGATAAATGATTTTAATATTAAATTAAATCTAAGTGTTCTCTTAGTGTAGAACCTTTATACTGATGTCGATATAAGCCACGACGTTGTAATTCAGGTACAATGAGTGTAACCACGTCGTCTAAACTATCTGGTAAAGAAGGTGGCATTAAGTTAAATCCATCTGCAACACCCGCATTAAACCAGCGTTCCATTTCATCTACAATTTCTTTTGGCGTACCTATGAGTGTCAGATGTCCACCCCCCGCATTAAGGTAACTTAGCAGTTCTCTGACAGTAGGTTGCTTATCTTGAATAATTTCTAAGATGGTTTCATATCGACCGACGGGACCGTTAAACTCTTCTAAAGAAGGTAGTTTAGGCACAGGAGCATCTAATTCCCACTGACTACAGTCTTGTTGAATGAAAAAACTGAGTTGCTTTAAAGCGGCTTTGATAGGAAGTCGTTGATCAAGTTTTGCTTTCTTTTTCAATGCTTCTTCATGTGTATGACCTACATAAGTGACTAGTCCAGGAAAGACTTTAATATAACGCTTGTGGTCATGTTGTGCCATTTCACTATCTAAGCGCTCGCGATAACGTTTTGCTTGCTTCATATTCCAAGAAACAGAATATACTGCATCTGCATATTTTGTAGCTAATGCAATACCTTGTTTAGATGCACCTGCTTGCATCGCCACAGGTTTTCCTTGAATGCTACTTGGTGTTGTTAATGGTCCATGAACTTGAAAATATTTGCCATTGTGGTGAAGCGGTTTGATATTGCGATTTATCATTGTATGATGATGCCGATTTGGTTTGAAATCTTCAGTATGCCAAGAATCAAACAATCCATTCATGACTTGAGCAAACTCTTCTGCTTTCTTATAGCGTTCATCATGATTGGGTAGATGGTCCATGCTGTGATTTTGAGCTTCGGCATCTGTCATGGAAGTGACTAAATTCCATCCCACTCGTCCACCACTAATATGATCTAAACTAAGTAACTGACGTGCTGCAGTGAATGGATTAGAAAATGTACTTGAAATGGTAGGAACTAATCCAACATGTTGTGTGACTTGAGATATAGCAGTTAAGTTAATCAGTGGATCAAACCAAAAACTTGGCATAGAAGTATAGCTAGGGATAAAAGACTGATTATCTGCGAAAAAGACTACATCTAACAACCCTTTTTCAGATAACTGAGCTAATTCTTGATAGTATTGAATATCACCGATACGTTCAATACTTGAATTGGGAAGTTGCCAAGCAGCTTGATGATGACCACATCCATAGATTAATACACCGAGATGAAGTTGATGTTGATGAGTCAATTTAATTTCTCACTCCAATGTTCATTTTATTTCTATTCTAAGATAAGGAAGACCAGTTATATATTAATTCATGGTTAAACCACCATCGACAGTAATATTTTGACCAGTCATACCATCTGCTGCTTCGCTACTTAAATAAGCAACCATATTAGCAACATCTTGTGGGGTAGTCACTTTACGTAATGGCGTAGTCTGTGCAATTAAATCAAAAACGTCTGGTGTAGTGACGGCACTAGCATCAGTTGTTTTAAGCAATCCTCCTGACACTACATTAGCAGTAATACCATATTGCCCTAATTCGGCTGCAATATTACGTGTGAACCCAATCAACCCAGCTTTAGCTGTTGTGTATTCATGATATGGTACAACAGGATGTTGATATAAGTTTGTGCCAATACTTACAATGGTGCCAGAACCACGCTCTATAAATTGTGGAATGACACTTTGAGTAACATTAAAAGCGCCTTTTAGTGTACCATCAATTTGTTGTTGGTAGTCTTCCCATGATAAGTCTTTAAATGCCTTTTGCGCATTTGGATCAAATTTAAAATTAACTAATGCATTATTGACAACAATGTCAATTTTTCCAAAATGATGTGTTGCCTCATTAACTAAACGATCGACTTCGTCACGTTGTGTGACATCTGCTTGTAAAGCAATGGCATTTTCACCAATCTCATGTGCTAATTGTTCAGCTGCTTCACGACTTTGATTGTAATTAATGATAACTTCAAATCCTTGTTTAGCTAATGTTTTTGCAATGACCGCACCTAAACCACGGCTACTTCCAGTTACTAATACTGTTCTCGTCATAAATATCGTGCCTCCATTTACTTCATTTACAGCAAAAAAATATGCAACCTTCACATTAGGAAAGTTGCATTAAAATAGATATATCATTATTGAGAACAGTTTGACACATCTCAACAGGTTATCTTATTTTATACGACACTTTCCTACGCTAGTATAAGCTAGTTCAGGTTCAAAGGGTTTGAGGTTACACCTCATCTCAGTTTTAAAACACCCCTAGTGCATATGATTTAACTATAGTTTCACTTTATGACTTCTATTATGAGAAGTCAAGCGCTTCCATATAATATTCAACAACATAAAAAATATCATCAAATTTAAAGATAATATTTTATATAATTTATTTATATAATAAATTTAAATATGATAATTGAAAATTAGATATTCTGTGTTTAAAATAAATAAGGCACAAGACATGTACATCATAGAATAGATTAGTTATCCAACGTTAAATGAAAGTTTAACGTTTTTTTATTTTAAAAAATAAGGAGATCGACATTTATTATGAATTGGTTAGCAATTATTTTATTTTTAGCCGTTGTTATTGGAGTCAGCCTTTATGCATTTTGGCGTTCAAGGAAAATAAAGACTGATAGTGCAGGTGGCTATTTTATGGGAGGCAATAGTTTAACAGGATTTACGATTGCCTCAACAATTATTATGACCAATCTATCTACAGAACAAATTGTAGGACAGAATGGTCAAAGTTATGGCAAGGGTATGGAAGTTATGGCTTGGGAAGTCACAGCTGCTGTAGCCGTTGTCTTACTTGCATGGATATTCTTACCCAAATATTTAAGGTACGGTGTGGATACCATTTCTGAATTACTTGAAATGCGTTATGGTACCTTTACTAAACGCTTCGTTTCTATATTGTTTATTTTTACTTATGTTGTGTCATTTTTACCCGTTGTCTTGTATTCTGGTTCATTAATTTTTAATAAAATGTTTAATATTGGGAAATACTTAGGAGTAAGTGATGCAACAGCAACAATTATTATTGCATTTGTCATTGGTGCAGTAGGTGTTATCTATTTATTCATTGGTGGTTTATCACTGAGTGCATTTAGTGATTCAATCTATGGTGTCGGATTAATTATAGGTGGTTTGATTATTACAATTTTAGGTTTACATCATTTAGGTGATGGGAATTTTGTAAAAGGATTCGACCATATGGTCCAACGTACGCCTGAAAAACTAAACGCTTTTGGGGCCATTGATTCAGATGTTGTTCCATGGCCAACGTTATTCTTTGGTATGTTTTTTAATAATTTATTCTTTTGGTGTGCGAACCAAATGATTGTACAAAAAGCATTAGCTGGTAAGAATTTAAAAGAAGCACAAAAAGGTGCGATATATTTAAGTTTATTTAAAGTATTTGGTCCTATTTTTACGGTGATTCCTGGTGTTATTGCATATAATTATTTCAATGGGGGTATAACATCTAATGATAATGCTTATCCTGCATTGATTCAGGCGATTTTACCTGATTGGGGCTATGGTCTATTCGGAGCAGTTATTTTTGGAGCCATATTAAGTTCATTTGTTGGATCATTAAACAGTACAACAACACTCTTTACTTTAGACTTTTATAAACCTATTTTTGGTAAGCGTGCTTCAGATCAACATATTGCACGTGTCGGTCATATCGCGACAGTTGTGATTGGCATTATTGTAGTAGGTATATCTCCACTTATTGCCCTTTTCCCAAGTGGATTATATGCGATTGTGCAACAGTTCAATGGTGTATATAGTATGCCAGTACTTGCATTGGTCTTAGTTGCATTTTATTCTAAGCATACATCTAAACTAGGCGCTAAAGTAGCTTTAGTTACACACATTGTGTTATATGCTGCAATTAGTTTTATGGTGCCACAATTAAATTATCTATATACTTTTAGTTTTATGTTCTTTATTGATTTAGCTATTATACTTGTCTTTAATAAATTTAAACCTTCCAATACGTTTGACTTAAATACTAATAAAGCTAAAGTGGATCTGACACCTTGGAAATATCGATATATTACAGGCGGTATTGTTCTAGGTTTAGTAGTACTTGCTTACATTATCTTTTCACCACTTGTACTTGCTAAATAATTATTTATAAATAGGTGTACGTTTGAAAAGAGTAGACTTTTTCGACGTACACCTTACTTTATATATTTATAAAGAAAGGAGGATAACACAATGCACAAAATCGGTTTGATACCTTCACCGGGTGTATCTCATAAACACGTAGAAGCTGTTATTCCAGATGTAAAAGAACAGCTGAATCAACGTGTGAATGATCAACAAGAATGGGTATTTCAGCTCCACGTTGATTTAATGATTGGCTCAGCTGAAGATGTACATGAAAGTATTGATAAAGCGGCAAAAATGAAAGAGAAACATGATTGGGATTTTGTTGTATGTATTACAGATTTACCAAGTATTTCTGGAAATAAAGTAGTGATTAGTGATTTTAATAATGATAAACAAGTAGCGATGCTATCTTTACCTTCATTAGGTTGGATAGACCTACGACGAAAATTAAGAAATAGTTTAACTTCTATTATTGAACAATTGTATTATTCAACTTCAAGAGTGGCTCCCAAGATTCATCCGCTTATACATCCTAAAGCAGTAGAACCAAATGAAGATGAAACGCCAAAGCAACGTTATATTCATCGATGGTTTATTCTCAGTTGGATTCAACTTATTTTAGGGTTAACACGTGCAAATGAACCATGGAAAAATATTTTTAATTTCAAAAAGATTATTTCAGTTGCTTTTGCAACTGGGACTTATGTATCGATTTTCTCCATGCCTTGGGAACTGAGTATACAGTACTCCATAGTAAGATTTATTATACTTATGCTTATTGCTATCCTAGGTATGACAGGCTGGTTACTCTATGCACATCAATTGATTGAACGTAAAACAGCTAAATCGCAACGTGTGTATCGCTATATTTATAATTTCACTACCATATTCACATTATTTATTATTACACTTTTAAATTATATTATTTTATATCTTTTATTAGCGATAAGTGTATCATTGTTTGTTCCACCAAGTTTATTTAATCAATGGACTAGTGCACATCCTCATTTTACGTTTATAAATTATGTAAAATTAGTATGGTTTGTATCTTCACTAGGTTTACTTGCTGGGGCAATGGGTTCTACTGTAGAGAATGAAGAGAAGATTCGTCAGATTACTTATTCGTATCGACAATATCATCGTTATAAAGAAGCAGAACAAGAGAAGAAAGAAAAAGAACAAGCTCAATCATCTTCTCATGATGCGTCAAATCAACAAGTTGAAGAAAGTGCATCCAATAAACAAAATAATGATAATCAACAAGATGAACATAAAAAACAAGATCATAGAGAGGAGGAAACAACATGAGTGAAGAGAAAACAATTGGTCTCGTGGTGGCGCCAGGAGTGACAGAGAAATTAGCACAAAGTTTAATTGATGACATACCCAATATATTATCAGAACAAGATAATCACCAACGTGACTGGCAAGTTGATCTCGTGGTGGATCCTCTTACTGGTTTTGCGGAAAGTGTGGAAGAAATATTCAAAAAAATTCAAGATTATCATGATAAAAGAGAATGGGATTATATTGTAGGAATTACAGACTTACCTATGTTCTATCATCAAAACGTACTTGCTTTAGATATTAATAAAAAAAATGGCGCTGCCATATTTTCATATCCTGCTTTTGGATGGCGTCCTGTAAAGAATCGTTTTAAACATGCTATCGTAACCATTATTAATGAACTTCATTATTCTGAAAGAGCGCATGTGGGTTATGATGACAATAATAGAGTTAAGAAAGAAATTAATAAACAATTTCCTTTTTCACGTATTGAGAAAACTGAAGTACATTTAAAAGAAACAGGAAACAATCATTTAAGATATTTATCAAATTCACGTAGTCTTGGAATGATGCGACTTGTCAGTGGGATGACCTTTGCGAATAACCCACTGAATATGATGGCAAGTTTAAGTAATATTGTAGCGATTGCTTTTACGACAGGTGCATTCGGATTGATTTTTTCAACCATGTGGAATATGGGTCTTGATTTTTCTG
The DNA here is from genome assembly GCF_026222585.1 of Staphylococcus sp. SUC_1.2. Classification (NCBI taxonomy): domain Bacteria; kingdom Bacillati; phylum Bacillota; class Bacilli; order Caryophanales; family Staphylococcaceae; genus Staphylococcus; species Staphylococcus sp. SUC_1.2. Next base: position 36,096 of record NZ_JANJPM010000008.1, read on the forward strand.
TATGGCGATTATTTGGAATTTCCATCATGGCAATTTTAGGTATGCTCGTTTGGATAATGGTATCCCATGGTTTATGGGAATCTACAAAAGAAGCTAAGCATAAAAGAATTGTAATGTTATATAATTTAACAACTATCATGACTTTATTTATAGCCATTGTTATATATTATATGATTTTATATTCATTATTCTTAATAGCAGAGATTGTTTTATTACCTCCAGGATTCTTAGGACAACAAGTAGGTTTAAAAGGACCAGCCAGTGTTCAACTTTATTTAAGTATTCCTTGGTTTGCAACCTCAATATCTACTGTTGCAGGAGCAATAGGTGCAGGTTTGCTTAATGATCAATTAATTAAAGAAAGCACATATGGTTACCGTCAAAAAGTACGTTATGAAAAGAATAACTAATTAGTAATAATGAAGTGAGAAACACTTCATTATTATTTTTTTATATAATATAATAAATTTATAGAAAACATCTTTAAAGTCATTTAAAATAATGAATAAATATAAGTGTGAATGGATTAAACTAAGACACAGACAACCTACAACACGAACAGAATTATGTGCATCATAAGAAAGAAAGTAGGTAACATCATGAAATTTTGTCCACAATGTGGAAATCAAATTAAAGAAGGTCAATCATTTTGTAATAAATGTGGTAGTGATTTAAAAGCTTTTAAACAATATAGAGAGACTCAATTATATGAAAGTGCGGCATCTCAAAAAAACAAAAGGTGGTCATATATTTTATTCGTAATACTTATAGTAGCTATTTTAATTTCTGGAGGTTTAACATACTATTTCTTTTTTGTGAAACCAGAAATGGTAAAGAGTGAGGAAGTGACAAGCACACATCATAAAACTAAAGAAGACATCAAAAAGACAGTGAGACAAGGAGAGAAAAAATCTAAACAAAAAAATGATAAAGAGACACGTATGAAGTCTCCAAATATTGATGTGATGTCCGAAGATTTTGAAAATACATATTTAAAGAGTGATTGTAGAGACGGCTATTATGGTATTAAGGTAGGTATGACAAAAAATGAAGTTGAAAAATTAATAGGTAAACCTACAGGCATATTGGAAGTGCAAGGGTTCAAATGGAAATCAACGAAATATGGAAATATTACAGTAGATTATAGCCCTAATAATGAAGAAGGTAAGGTAATAGCAGTAGGCGTAAGCCCAGATAATGTAAAAGTAGATGATTTTTTAAGTCGCTATTATTCATATGATAGTTATACACCTACTGAAATTATTTATAACAATGATAAAAGTAACGGATATTTAGTTGCAGTTGATATTGATGGCAATCATATTGCAAAAATTCAGTGCTTAGCTGAAAGATAAAAACAGATATCAACATATTCACAAGCATCTAAGAATTTAACCTCAAGAAGTGAAAGTAGGTAATAAAATGAAATATTGTCCACGTTGTGGGAGTCATATTCATGAAACTCAACGCTTTTGTAATCAATGTGGGAATGATCTAGAAGCATTTGAGCAATATAGAAATCAAATGATCACTAATTCAAAGCGAAAAAAATGGTCTTTTATTGTAATTGTCATTTTAGTTATTGCAATGATTGTCGTAGCATGTTCAACGTATTATTACTTTTTTGTCAGACCAGTAGATGCACCTAAAAAAGATACACCAGTGCATCAAGTATCTAAAAAAGATAGTGAAGAAGGTAAAGTTCCAAATGATCCTGATAAGGAAGGGAAAGAAACGATAGAGAATAAGAAATCACCACAGATTAATGTAATGAGTGATGATTTCTTAGAAAATTTCATGCATAAAAATACATTGAACGGATATATGGGGATAAAGCCAGGAATGACTGAAAAGGAAGTTGAGAGGATAGTTGGAAAATCAACAGGAAAAATTCATATTGATGGTATGGATTATGAATCTATTAAGTATGGAGATTTGGCAGTTAATTACGATCCACACTCTAAAGAAAAGATTGTCACTTCAGTGGGAATTGCTCCAAATAATATAAGTGAAGAAGAATTTATAAGTCATTACAATAATTATGATAAAAGAAATTTTAGAGATATTGTTTATAACAATATCAAAGGAAATGGTTATGAAATTGTAGTATATTTAGATGGAGATAAGGTGGGACTTATATTTGCGGTTCCAGAATATTAATAAAAAAGTGCGAGTCCATAATAGGATATTGCACTTTTTTTATTAATATTATTTTTTTAGTTCGAATAAAAAATGTATTTTTATTTTAAAGCAAATATTCCCTAAACTTTCTTGACTTTCTCCTCAAAACTCGTTAAAGTATTAGCATATTATTCTGACAATTCTGATAGGTATTAGATTAATAAATTTGTAAATACTGAGGAGGGACCATAGGTTTATGTCAGTATCAAAGATAACGTATGAGAGTTTTGATGGTGATCCATTTATTGACTCCATTTCTACTGACGACGCGACAAAGGGTGCCTATGAAATTTTAAAATGGGCTTATACTACGTATGGTGAAGATATCGTTTACTCATGTAGTTTTGGGGCAGAGAGCATGGTACTTATTAATTTGATTTATCAAATTAAACCAGATGCTCAAATTGTATTTTTAGATACAGATTTACATTTTCAAGAAACATACGATTTAATTGATAGAGTAAAAGAACGTTTTCCTAAGTTACGTATTGAAATGAAGAAACCAGAATTGACGCTTGAAGAACAAGCTGAGAAATACAATCCTGCATTATGGAAAAATAATCCAAATCAATGTTGTTATATTCGTAAAATTAAACCTTTAGAAGAGGTACTAGGTGGGGCGATTGCCTGGATTTCGGGACTACGAAGAGATCAATCTCCGACTCGTGCTAAAACAAATTTCATTAATAAAGATGAACGTTTTAAATCGATTAAAGTATGTCCTTTAATTTATTGGACGGAAGATGACGTTTGGGATTATATTAAACAGCACGATTTACCTTATAATGAACTGCATGACCAACATTATCCAAGTATTGGTTGTATTCCTTGTACAGCGCCAGTATTCAATTCAGATGATTCCAGAGCAGGACGTTGGTCAAGTTTTGAAAAAACAGAATGTGGACTTCATGTTGCAGATAAACCGTGATGTAAGGTTTAAAAAATTTTATACAAAAAACATAGTATTCTGATAAGGATTTAAAAAATATTCTATATTCGATTTTTACTGGAAAGTCGAATATAGATTACATAATATAGAGATAGTAAGTATTTTAAAATAAAATAAAGATTGAAATGATAGAGGTGGATGAATTGAATCTAAGTGTTACCAATAGTCCTTTTACTGAAGGACAAGCCACACAAATTAATGAATTATTACAAACACTTACACCAGAACAAAAAGTATGGTTAAGTGGCTATTTAGTCGCAAATCAACAACTTACATCAGGAACATCTGACACACAAGGTTCACAAATAGGAGCTGTTTCAAAGGATACTGAAACAATGCTTCAACAAAATGAACCAACAATTCAACCTGAAAAACGAGCGATTACATTATTATATGGTTCAGAAACAGGAAATGCACAAGGTTTAGCAGAAATATTTGAAGAACGTCTTTCAAATATTGGACATAATGTAACGTTAAAAGCCATGGATGAATTTAAACCTAAAAATCTTAAAAATGTTGAAGATTTATTTATTATTACTTCCACACAAGGTGAAGGAGATCCACCGGATAATGCAGCCGAATTACATGAATTTATTCATGGTAGAAAAGCCCCTAAATTAGAGGGAGTAAGATTTTCAGTACTTGCATTAGGTGACCAAACTTATGAGTTCTTCTGTCAAACAGGTAAAGATTTTGATAAAAAACTTGAAGAACTTGGTGCCGAACGATTATATGAACGTGTTGATTGTGATGTGGATTATGAAGAAGATGCCGAAAAATGGATGGCTAATGTCATTAATACTATTGACTCAGCACCTGAAGGTACACAAAGTGAACAAGTTGTAAGTGAATCAATTAAATCTGCGAAAGAGAAAAAATACTCAAAAGCGAATCCATACCAAGCTGAAGTATTAGAAAATATTAATTTAAATGGTAGAGGATCTAATAAAGAAACACGTCATATTGAATTCTTATTAGATAATTTTGGTGAAGAATATGAAGTAGGAGATTGCTTAGTCGTTTTACCACAAAATGATCCAGCTTTAGTTGAATTACTGATGAGTACATTAGGATGGGATCCGGGAGATCAAATTCAAATCTCAGAAGATGGAGATACGATTTCTTTAGAAGAAGCATTAACATCTTACTTTGAAATTACAAAATTAACGAGACCATTACTTCAAAATGCAGCAGCATATTTTGATAATGAAGCGTTAGAAGACAAAGTTCAAGATAGTGAGTGGATACAAAATTATATTGAAGGTAGAGATTTTATTGATTTACTCAATGATTTCCCACCTGAAGAATTAGAACCTGAAGATTTATATCAAATCCTTAGAAAATTACCTCCTAGAGAATATTCTATATCAAGTAGTTATCAATCATTACCTGATGAAGTTCACATTACGGTTGGTGCAGTAAGATATAATACACACGGTAGAGATCGTTCAGGTGTATGTTCCGTTCAATTTGCTGAACGTATTCAACCAGGAGATACTGTTCCAATTTATCTTAAACGTAATCCAAACTTTAAATTTCCTAAAGATGGAGATACGCCTGTTATTATGATAGGACCTGGTACAGGAATTGCGCCATTTAGAGCACATATGCAAGAACGTGAAGAATATGGTTATAAAGGTAATACGTGGTTATTCTTCGGCGATCAACACTTTACTACTGATTTCTTATATCAAACAGAATGGCAAGAATGGTTAAAAGATGGTGTTCTTGAAAAAATGAATGTCGCTTTCTCCCGTGATACAGATCAAAAAGTATATGTACAACATCGCATTGCTGAACATAGTAAAGAATTTAATGAGTGGTTAGAAAAAGGTGCATCTATCTATATTTGTGGTGATGAAAAAAATATGGCTAAAGATGTACATCAAGCTATTCGCAATGTATTAGTGAAAGAACAAAATTTAACTGAAGAAGATGCTGAAAGCTACTTAAAACAAATGAAAAAAGATAAACGTTATCAACGTGACGTGTACTAAAGAAAGGGTGGAGAGTGAATGGCTAAAACGATTAAACAAATTGCTGATGAGTTAAATGAAAACCTTGATGCGTTAGAACATTTAAAAACTGAAAGTAATTATTTACGCGGTACGATTGAAGAAGGTTTAGCAGATCCTTTAACTGGTGCTATTTCTGATGATGATACCAAATTACTTAAGTTTCATGGGAGCTATCAACAAGATGACCGAGATGTACGTGATGAACGTCGTAAACAAAAATTAGAACCTGCATATGCTTTCATGATTCGTGTGCGACTACCTGGAGGTAAAGCAACACCTGAACAATGGATTGCAATGGATGATATTTCTAATAATTATGCGAATCATACATTGAAATTAACAACACGTCAAACATTCCAATTTCATGGTATTTTAAAACGAAATTTAAAATCATCTATGAAAAAAATTAATGAATCAGTGTTAGATACGATTGCAGCATGTGGGGATGTTAATCGTAATACAATGTGTAACCCAAATCCATATCAATCAAATATTAATAAAGAAATACTTGATTATGCTACAGCTATCAGTGATCATTTATTACCTAAAACGAATGCCTATCATGAAATTTGGTTAGATGGAGAGAAAGTGCTTGATTCTAAAGAAGAAGTAGAACCAATGTACGGGGAAAAATATTTACCACGTAAATTTAAAATTGGTATTGCCGTACCACCATCAAACGATATTGATGTATTTTCACAAGATATTGGTTTAATTGCAATTGTAGAAAATGATGAACTCGTTGGATTTAATGTGGCTATTGGTGGCGGCATGGGTATGACGCATGGTAATCCAGATACATACCCTCAAGTAGGACGCATTGCTGGATTTATTCCTAAAAATAAAGTCATAGATGTATGTGAAGCATTACTTACAATTCAACGTGATCTTGGTAATCGTTCAAATCGTAAAAATGCACGTTTTAAATACACAGTAGATCGTTTTGGTGTAGATAATATTGTTAAAGAATTAAATACACGTCTAGGCTGGGAAATCAGTGAAGCTCGTGAATTTAAATTTGAACATAATGGCGATCGTTTAGGTTGGATTGAAGGTGAAAAAGGTGTATGGAATTATACATTATTCATTCAAAATGGACGTGTAAAAGATACAGAAGACTATAAGTTAAAAACGGCGTTAAGAGAAATTGCAGAAACACATACTGGTGATTTTAGATTATCTCCAAATCAAAATTTAATTATTGCTAACGTAACTGAAGAGAAAAAAGCAGATATTCAATCTCTTATTGATAAATACGGTTTAACTGATGGTAAAAATTATAGTGGTTTAAGACGTAATTCAATGGCTTGTGTAGCATTTCCAACTTGTGGTTTAGCAATGGCTGAATCAGAACGTTATTTACCAACGCTATTATCTAAAATTGAAGATTTATTAGATGAAGCTGGTGTTAGTGAAGAAGAGATTACTATACGTATGACAGGTTGTCCTAATGGTTGTGCAAGACCTGCATTAGCTGAGATTGCATTTATTGGTAAAGCGCCTGGCAAATATAATATGTATTTAGGCGGAAGCTTTAACGGTGATCGCTTAAATAAACTATACAAAGAAAACATCGATGAAAAGGAAATCCTTGAAAGCTTAAGACCAATTTTAATGGATTATGGAAAATCACGTCTCGAAGGTGAACATTTTGGCGACTTCGTTATTCGTTCGGGTGTAGTAGCTAAAGTTCATGATGGTAGAGATTTTCACAGCTGATTTTTAAAGAAATAGAAGGCGAACGGGGTGATAAGATGGGAAAGGTTTATCTTGTAGGTGCAGGACCTGGTGATCCTGATTTAATAACTGTAAAAGGTATGAAAGCGATTCAAGCGTCAGATGTGATTTTATATGATCGCTTAGTAAATAAAGAGATTTTAGATTTTGCAAAACCCAACACAAAGTTCTTCTATTGTGGTAAAGATCCAAATAAGCATTCATTGCCACAAGAGGAAACAAATCGTATGTTAGTGAATTTAGCGAAAAAAGGTCATACCATTACACGATTAAAGGGTGGCGATCCTTTCGTTTTTGGACGTGGTGGTGAAGAAGCAGAGATATTAGCGGATAATCAAATTCCATTTGAAGTTGTTCCTGGTATTACATCAGGAATTGCAGCTCCTGCTTATGCAGGAATTCCTGTTACTCATAGAGATTATAGTTCCTCAGTTGCGTTTGTTACAGCTGTGAATAAACCAGGTATGACGAAAGAAGCATATTGGGAACATTTAGCGCATGGTCCTGAAACATTGTGTATTTATATGGGGGTAAAACGTTTGCCTGAAATTTGTGAACTATTAGTGCGTCATGGTAAGTCAGTAGATACACCTGTAGCGCTAGTACATTTAGGGACAACAGTTTCTCAAAAAACAGTCACTGGAACATTAGGTAGCATTGTACAACGTGCATCTGAAATCAAAAATCCTGCAATGATTGTGATTGGTGATGTTGTAAATATGCGCCAAAAAATTAGCTGGTTCAAAGAACAAGTATCAGATGTTGAAATGACATTACCATAATTTGAAAAATATCTAATATAGGAGGACGACAATATGAACCATATGCCGCTCATGATTGATTTAAACCAGAAATCGATTGTCATAGTAGGTGGCGGGAAAGTTGCAACGAAACGAGCTTCAACTTTAATCGAATATTGTGCTGATGTTCATATTGTTAGTCCTAATATTTCAACAACTTTAAAGGAATTATTAGATAACGAAAATATCACTTGGAGTCAAAAAGAATTTGAGCCACAAGATGTTGAACATGCCGACCTTGTAGTGATTGCCACAAATAATAACGACGTCAATACAAAGGTGTTAGAAAGTGTTCCTCATCATGCATTGTGTAATCATGCTTCGAAAGCCCAAGTTGGAAATGTTACGATTCCAAGTATTTTAAAACGTGGAAAACTTTCTATTAGCGTGTCAACCAATGGAGCAAGTCCTAAATTGAATAAAAAAATTATTTCAAGAATAAGCGATATGTACGATGAATCATATGAAATGTATATTGATTTTTTATATGAAAGTAGACAACTAATTAAACGATTATCAATCGAGCCATCTAGGAAACAGGAGTTATTACAACACATTTTATCTGATGAGTATTTAGATGAGGTTAAGCAACGAGAATTCACACGATGGCTTCATTTGCAAGTTTAGGTATGAAGGGATATGTGATATATGAGAAAATTGTTTATATTTGCATTAGCTGGATTTTTAGCACAACTTGTTGATGGATCACTCGGAATGGGATTCGGTGCTTCCTCATCATCCATATTATTAACATACGGCATAGCACCTGCGATTGTTTCAGCAACGGTACACTTTTCAGAAATAGCAACGACTGCTGCATCTGGTACATCACATTGGAAATTTGAAAATGTACATAAGCCAACCATGTTGAAACTCGCAATACCAGGATCAATCAGTGGATTTATCGGTGCAGCATTATTAACTCAAATACATGGTGACTATATTAAACCTTATATAGCACTATTCTTACTTTCAATGGGTTTTTATATTTTGTATCAGTTCTTATTTAAACGTCACAAAGCCATTCATACACACGTAGGCACACTTAGTAGTGCGAAACTTGTTCCACAAGGAGCCGTTGCTGGTTTTCTAGATGCCATTGGTGGTGGAGGCTGGGGACCAGTCAATACACCGTTGTTACTTGCAAGTCGTAAAATTCAACCACGCTATGCCATTGGTACAGTGTCTGCAAGTGAGTTTTTTGTAACACTTTCAACATCATTAAGTTTTATTATCTTTTTAGGATTTACCCAAATTAATTGGTGGTTTGTCATTGCATTAAGTATAGGCGGTATGATTGCCGCACCAATTTCAGCCTATTTAACTAAAATATTACCCATTAATATTTTAGCAATTTGTGTAGGTGGTCTTATTATTTTTACAAATAGTAATGCTTTAATGACGTATTTCATCCAAGACACTACAGTGACAAATGTTATTCGATTCGCAATTATTTGTGCGATTATTGTATTAGTTATTATTACTATTATTCGTAACAAAAAATTGTCTTTTTCTTATAAATAAAGCCGAGTAAACTAATCAAAATAATTAGAAAAGGAGTTATCAACGATGCCAACAAATGAAGATATTATCAATTATACAATTAAGCCACATGGTGGAGAGTTAATTAATCGAGTTGTAGAAGGAAAAGAAAGAGAAGCATTAATTGAAAAAGCGAACGCTTTTAAATCATTAACTTTAAATCCTTGGTCAATTTCAGATTTAGAATTAATAGCTATTGGTGGCTTTAGTCCACTTACTGGATTTATGGGGGAAGCGGATTATAAAAAAGTTGTTGAAGATACACATCTTGAAAATGGACTAGTATGGAGTATTCCTATCACTTTACCTGTCACTGAGACACAAGCGAATGAACTTAATATTGGTGATGATATTGCTTTATATGGTGAAGATGGCATACTTTATGGTACTTTAAAACTTGAAGAAAAATATACGTATGATAAAGAAAAAGAAGCTCAAAATGTCTACGGTACGACTGAAGAAGCCCATCCAGGTGTCAAAAAAGTATATGAAAAAGGAAATGTTTATTTAGCAGGTCCTATTCAATTAGTAAATCGTCCTAAACATGATGAATTTTCAGATTATCATTTAGATCCTGCTGAAACACGTCAATTATTCAAAGACTTAGGGTGGAAAACAGTAGTCGGATTCCAAACACGTAATCCTGTCCACCGTGCACATGAATATATTCAAAAATCTGCATTAGAAATTGTAGATGGCTTATTATTAAATCCTTTAGTTGGCGAAACTAAAGCGGATGATATCCCTGCAGATGTACGTATGGAAAGTTATCAAGCTATCTTGAAAAATTACTTTCCTAAAGATAGAGCACGTTTAGTTATCTATCCTGCAGCGATGCGTTATGCAGGTCCACGTGAAGCAATTTTACATGCTACAGTTCGTAAAAATTATGGTTGTACACATTTTATTGTTGGACGTGATCACGCAGGTGTTGGTGATTATTATGGTACTTATGAAGCACAAGAGCTTATCTCTCAATTTGAAGATGAATTAGATATTCATATTTTAAAATTTGAACATGCATTTTACTGCGAAAAATGTGGCAATATGGCTACAGCTAAAACGTGTCCACATGATGCATCAGACCATGTACATTTAAGTGGTACGAAAGTAAGAGAAAAATTACGTAATGGCGAATCATTACCAAAAGAATTCTCAAGACCTGAAGTTGCAGAAGTATTAATTAAAGGATTAAGACAAAAGTAATTTGGGGGAGTATATAAAATGAGTCAATCAACAAATATTACATGGCATGATTCAGAAGTAACTAAAGAAGATAGACAACGTCAAAATGATCATAAAAGTGCTGTCATTTGGTTTACAGGTTTATCTGGTTCTGGTAAGTCAACAATCTCTGTGGCACTTGAAAAGGCTTTATTTGAAGAAGGCAAACATTCATATCGATTAGATGGCGATAATGTCCGTCACGGTTTAAATAAAAACTTAGGTTTTAGTCCAGAAGACCGTAAAGAAAATATTCGTCGTATCGGTGAAGTAAGTAAATTGCTTGTAGATGCAGGAACAATTGCAATTACTGCATTTATTTCTCCATATAGAGAAGATCGTGATGAAGTACGTGACATTCTAGAAGACGGAGAATTCATTGAAGTATATACGGAGTGTAGTGTAGAAGAATGTGAGAAACGAGACCCTAAAGGTTTATATGAAAAAGCACGTTCAGGTGAAATTAAAGAATTTACAGGAATTAGTGCACCTTATGAAGCGCCAAAACATCCTGAAATAACTATTAATACTGAAACACAAAGTATAGATGAATCAGTTGAACATATTCTTAATTACTTAAAAGAACACCAATATATTTAATGAATAACCAAACGAGTGAGATAACGAATTCAAAATGAATGTTATCTCACTCGTTTTTTGCTATACATTCTTGAAAATAATAAATAATATTCCCCTATGTTATGAAATAAAACATATTTAAAATAATCAGATATATTACATCATTTGTAATGACACTGTTGATTAAATTGATAAAAAGATTGATATTAAAGTGTTTTGATGATGTAACAAAAGAGAGATTTAATTACAAAAACCGTCGTATTATTATGATTCAATTACAAGGTATTAACAACGCCCACAAACGCTTGTTTATCTGATAAAGTATGTCTTGTCGTTAATTAACGAGAAAAAATAATTCGAAGTAATTTAATATTGAGATGTCATTTGAAAGTAGCCACGTGATAAATAAAAGAAGAATGTTTTAAAATTCTAGGAGGATATTTAATTATGAAAAAAATCGCTACAGTAACTATCGCCACAGCCGGAATCGCTACAGTTGGATTTGCGCATCATGACGCACATGCAGCGGAAAATAATGGATATAACCCTAATGACCCAACTTCATATAGCTACTCTTATACAATTGATCAACAAGGTAACTATCATTACACATGGCAAGGTAATTGGAGTCCTGATCGTTTAAATCACACTAATGATTCAAATAATAGTCAATCTAACTATAATAATTACAATAATAATAACTATAATTACAATAGCAATTATTCATATACAACAAACAACAATCAATCTTATACAACTAATAATACGACAGGTGGATTAGGCGCTAACACTGCGTCAACATCAGATAGTAATGTAAAAGTTACAACTCAAAGTGCACCAAGAACACAATCAACTGCTTTAACTCAAGCATTCTTAGGTAAAACAAATTCAGGTGCGAATTACTATACTTGGGGTCAATGTACATATTATGTATATGACAAAGTTGGTGGCACAATTGGTAATACTTGGGGAAATGCAAATAACTGGGCTAACGCAGCAGCGCAATCTGGTTATACTGTAAACAATACACCTAAAGCAGGTGCTGTAATGCAAACGACTCAAGGTGGTTATGGTCACGTTGCATATGTTGAAAGTGTAAATAGTGATGGTTCTGTTACAGTATCTGAAATGAACTATCAAGGCGTAGGTGTAGTATCTACACGTACAATTTCAGCAAGTCAAGCAAGTTCATACAATTACATTTCATAATTTAAGGAAATGAACTATTAAAAAATTGGTTTAAAATAATGACTAAGATGTTTAAAAGAGCAAGTATATGAATTCAAAACGAATTCTACCTTGCTCTTTTTTATTTTTAAAAATTATATTTAATATGATTTAAATCGCTTTATAAAGGGAATATATAACTACTAGTTCTTATAGTGTTCAAATATAAAGGTGGTGATTCACAATGGCGTTAGGAGTACTTCAATGGATCCTAGTGATCGCAATTGTGGTAATTACGATTGGCGTCATATTTGGTCTCATTTGGGGTTCGCTTTTTGAGGAACGCTTTTATAGAAGTCGTTCTGAAAAAGAAGAAGAAGCACGTATTGAGAAAAATCTTAAAATGGCAAAAGGCCATACCGATGATGACGTAGCATATGATGAAGAAGGTCGTGCATCACTCAACGAAGATGATAAAAAACAATAAATATTCATAAACCTTTAAGAATCTGTTTGATTTTTAAAGGTTTTTTCTTATCAAAATATTTATATTAATTAACTTTATGCAAATATATACTTTTAACAAATAAAAGTGATAAAATAGATATGTTAAAAAATTCACATGAATTATTTAAAGTTAGGAGTTATTATAATGCTACTGTTTATAGTAGAAATTATCATAATGATTGTAGCCATTATGCTAGGATTGCGCACAGCAGGTGCTTTAGGCTGTGGTATTTTTGCTATTGTGGCCCAACTGATTATGATATTTGGTTTTCAACTTCCTCCTGGTTCTGCCCCTGTTACAGCAGTCCTAATTATTCTGGCAATTGGTATAGCTGGAGGAACGTTACAAGCTACAGGCGGAATTGATTATCTTGTCTATCTTGCTTCGAAAATCATTGAACGGTTTCCAAAATCAATTATTTTTATTGCACCGATGATTGTATTTGTCTTCGTATTTGGAGTAGGGACTGCAAACATTGCTTTATCACTAGAACCTATTATTGCTCAAACCGCAGTAAAAGCTAAAATCCAACCTAAGCGACCACTCATTGCTTCAGTATTAACTGCTAATTTGGCTTTACTTTGTAGTCCAGCTGCATCCGCAACAGCCTATATTATTTCAGTACTTGCAGGTCATGACATTTCAATGGGTCAATATTTGAGTATTGTCTTACCTACATCATTAATCACTATGTTTATGTTAAGTATATTTTGTACGTTTGTAGGACGTAAAAATACAATTACTAAAAGTGAAATTGCTCATACACCTGACGTTGATGTAAATCATGCTTTTTCTACTAGAGTAAAGATAGGTGTTTTAGCATTTATTTTTTGTGTGTTTGGTATTCTTACGTTTGGTATTTTTCCTCAATTCATGCCTTCGTTTAATGTCAATGGAAAAGAGGTCACTGTATCAATGACAGAAATTGTACAATTCTTTATGTATTTAAGTGCAGCAATTAATTTGTTAATGTTAAAAGTGAATACGAGTGATATTCTCTCTTCTAATATTACACAATCTGCTATTGGTGCATTATTTGCAGTACTCGGACCTGGTTGGTTAGGTGCGACAGTATTTAACGCACCTCATAATTTACATATCATACAAAATGATGTAGGTAAAACGATTCAACACATGCCCTGGCTTGTGATCATTCTTGTAGCTGTAGTAGCGATGATTGTTATTTCACAAACAGCAACAGCATCGATTATGGTACCTATCGTCATGAGTATGGGAATTCCACCCATGTATTTTGTAGCAATGGTACAAACATTAAATGTTAACTTTGTTATACCTGCACAACCAACGTTATTATTCGCAGTTAATTTAGATGAAACAGGACGTACACGACCTACAAGCTTTATTATTCCAGGATTCTTTGCAATAGGTGTTTCAGTTATTGTTGGTTTTATAATAAAAATAATATTAGGATATTAGTTTATAATAGAGTATTAGTCATATAAACAATGTAAAGTTTCATGAAAATTTAATAGATTGAGAAGACCTTTTGTGCCTTTTTGAATATTGAAGAGAAGAATGTGAATTCTATTATGAATTGCATTTTTCTCTTATTTTTAATTTAAAACAGAAAATGTCAAAAAAATATATATTCATTAAAAGTGAATAAAAATTCAATATTTATAATTTAATATTTGTTTAAAACGTTTATTTTTAATTTAACACTATTGATATAGTTAAATTTTTCGATAGTTTCAATGGAATAAAATATATAAATATTCAGTTTTGCTCAAATAATTTTATGAATGTAATTTGCATTTTTATTTAATTTTAGATATTGTCATCATGTGGTTCATTCACGTAAATACATTATAAGTCGTACATATAATATTCAAAGGAGGATCTTAGTTGAAAAAAGAAAAAATAATGGATTGGCCCACCTTTATAGGTACTGTGATTGTCTTGCTTGCAGCAGTTATACCTATGATGGTCTTTCCAAGTGCAAGTGAGAAAGTTATTACTGATATAAATAGTGCTATTTCTAACTCGATAGGATCTGTTTACTTATTTATAGGTTTAGCTGTTTTATCCTTTGTACTCTATATTGCTTTCGGCCGATATGGTAATGTGACTTTAGGAAAAGCAAGTGATAAACCTGAATTTAATAATTTTAGTTGGGCTGCAATGCTATTTTGTGCAGGCATTGGTTCAGATATTCTTTATTGGGGCGTTATCGAATGGGCCTTCTATTATCAAGTACCTCCAAATGGAGCTAAAGGAATGACTGATGAGGCGCTTACATATGCAACGCAATATGGCATGTTTCATTGGGGACCTATTGCATGGGCAATTTATGTATTACCAGCTTTGCCTATTGGCTATTTAGTATTTGTAAAGAAACAACCAGTATATAAAATTAGTCAAGCTTGTCGTCCAGTACTGAAAGGACAAACTGATAAATTTTTAGGTAAATTAGTAGATATCTTATTTATATTTGGACTATTAGGAGGAGCGGCAACCTCTTTAGCATTAGGTGTGCCATTAATTTCTTCTGGAATTGAACGATTAACAGGTATAGATGGAGACAATATGGTTATTCGCTCAATTATACTTTTCACAATCACAGTCATTTTTGCCATTAGTTCTTATACGGGTTTAAAAAAAGGAATACAAAAATTAAGTGATATTAACGTATGGTTATCATTCTTACTACTTGCATTTGTATTTATTGTAGGTCCAACCATCTTTATTATGGAAACAACGTTAACTGGCTTTGGGAATATGATGCGAGATTTCTTCCATATGGCAACATGGATGGAGCCATTTGGTGGAATTAGAAATCGTAAAGAAACAAATTTCCCTCAAGATTGGACGATATTTTATTGGTCATGGTGGCTTGTATACGCACCATTTATTGGTTTATTTATTGCTCGAATTTCAAAAGGTCGTCGTCTCAAAGAAGTCATATTAGGAACAATTGCTTATGGTACATTGGGATGTGTCTTATTCTTTGGTATTTTTGGTAACTATGCTGTTTATTTACAAATTAGTGGACAGTTTAATGTTGTTGACTTTTTAAATAAACATAGTACTGAAGCAACAATTATAGAAGTTATGCATCAATTGCCAATGGGTTCTTTAATTATAGTGTTGTTCTTAATATCTGCATTTTTATTCTTAGCAACGACTTTTGATTCAGGTTCTTATATTTTAGCGGCTGCGTCTCAGAAGAAGGTAATAGGGGAACCGTTAAAAGCGAATCGTTTATTCTGGGCTTTCGCTTTATGTCTATTACCTTTCTCCCTTATGTTAGTTGGTGGAGAACGAGCTCTTGAAGTATTAAAGACTGCTTCATTATTAGCAAGTGTACCACTTCTATTTATATTTACGTTTATGATGATATCCTTTATTATCACACTTAATAAAGATCGGATTAAACTGGAAACAAGAGCAGATAAACTAAAAGAAGTAGAACGACGTTCACTTCGTATTGTTCAAGTTAAATCAGACCCTGAAGACGATAATTTATAATGTAAAAATGATAATACATTTAAAAATCCTCAGAAATTAGATAATAAATCTAATTTCTGAGGATTTTTGAATCATATTGATAATAAATTAAGTTATAAATCTTCTTCTTTTGGTATAGGATAATGTTCGAAAATATCTCCAGATTCAATCGCAGAGCTTAAATTTTCTAACCATTTATAATATAATTTTGTGTGGTTCAATTGGGATTGTATGCTATCTATTTTTTCTTTTTCTTCTTCACTTAAATTATTAGTTTGTATTATGTTTTGAAGAATGTTTTCTGCTTTTTTCGTCGCTTCTAAATTTGTATCGACTTCACGTTCCCATTTTTGTGTGAAAAAGTTTCGAAAAAAATTAAAAAAATCTTTCTCGGCTATAAAATGTTGTTTGCGACTGCCACGGGTAAATTGTTGCTTAACGATATCGTATTCTTGCAATTTTTTTACACCCGCACTCATACTAGGTTTGCTCATTTGCAAATGTTCACGCATTTCATCAAGCGTCATACTACCTTCAAAAACCATCGTACCGTAAAGATTACCAACACTACGATTTGTACCATATAAATCCATGGTTTCACCAATTGAGTTGATAACTAAATCTTTCGCTTCCTCTATTTTTTGATTAATATTATAAGAATTGCTCATATTGCACCTCACTTATTTTCATCTGCATAAGATGTGAAATATTAACACAAATTTTACATTCTCACTCATTATATGATTTTTTCTTAAGAGTTTCAAAAGTCAATTTTAATCTCTACAATATTAAAAATAATATAAAAAAATATATAAAGATGATTTTTGCAATGACGTAAGAAATATGATAAGCTACTTTTGTAAAATTCGTTAAATAAAAATTTAACAAACTTAACGGAGGTAGTATGATGGAACTTGTAAAAGCATTGTCTAATCGCCAATATATCAATGGTGAATGGGTAGAGAGCGCTAACAAAAATACTAGAGATATTATTAATCCATATAATCAAGAAGTGATTTTTACTGTTACTGAAGGGACTAAGGAAGATGCAGAACAGGCTATTTTAGCAGCACGTCGTTCATTTGAAAATGGTGAGTGGTCACAAGAAACAAGTGAAGTCAGAGGTAAAAAAGTAAGAGCAATTGCTGATAAAATTACAGAAAATCGTGATGAATTAGCCAAATTAGAAACGCTAGATACTGGTAAGACATTAGAGGAATCTTATGCAGATATGGATGATATTGCAAATGTGTTTAATTATTTTGCAGGTTTAGCGGATAAAGACGGAGGAGAAATTATTGATTCTCCAATACCTAACACTGAAAGTAAACTTGTCAAAGAACCTGTAGGTGTAGTTACACAAATTACGCCTTGGAATTATCCATTATTACAAGCTTCATGGAAAATTGCACCTGCATTAGCAACTGGTTGCTCATTAGTAATGAAACCAAGTGAAATTACGCCATTAACAACAATTCGTGTATTTGAATTAATGGAAGAAGTTGGATTCCCTAAAGGGGTTATCAACCTAATATTAAGTAGTGGTGAAGAAGTAGGAGATACATTATCAGGTCATAAAGAAGTTGATTTAGTATCATTTACGGGTGGAATTGAAACTGGTAAACACATTATGAAGAATGCTGCAAATCATGTAACTAATATTGCATTAGAGCTTGGCGGAAAGAATCCAAATATTATTTTTGATGATGCTGATTTTGAATTAGCTGTAGATCAAGCATTAAATGGCGGATATTTCCATGCAGGTCAAGTTTGTTCAGCAGGTTCAAGAATTTTAGTGCATAACGATATTAAAGATAAATTTGAAAAAGCATTAATTGAACGTGTTGGAAAAATTAAATTAGGTAATGGATTTGATAGTGATACAGAAATGGGTCCAGTGATTTCTCCAGAACATCGAGATAAAATTGAAAAATATATGAAAGTTGCTAAAGATGATGGTGCAACAATTGCTATCGGTGGGAAACGTCCAGACGATGAAGATTTAAAAGATGGTTTATTCTTTGAACCAACTGTAATCACTAATTGCAATACTCATATGAGAATTGTTCAAGAAGAAGTATTTGGTCCTGTTGTTACAGTAGAAGGGTTCGATAATGAAGAAGAAGCGATTGCACTCGCTAATGATTCAATTTATGGTTTAGCAGGTGCAGTATTTTCTAAAGATATAGGAAAAGCACAACGTGTAGCTAATAAATTAAAACTAGGCACAGTTTGGATTAATGACTTCCATCCTTACTTCGCTCAAGCGCCATGGGGTGGTTATAAACAATCTGGTATTGGACGTGAGTTAGGTAAAGAAGGATTAGAAGAATATTTAATCTCTAAACATATTCTTACAAATAGAAATCCAGAACCTGTAAATTTCTTTAGTAAATAACTTTTACAATTTAACTATAAAGGACCGTAGGCGTATTATTTTACGGTCCATTTATTTTGAAGTATAAAGATGTATCAAATCAAACTAAATTGTATTTAAATAGAAGATTTATATTTTTATGGGAGGACGACAATATATGAGTAAAAATCAATCATATGATTATGTAATTATTGGCGGCGGAAGCGCTGGATCAGTATTAGGAAATCGTTTGTCAGAAGATAAAAATAAAGAAGTACTTGTACTAGAAGCAGGACGTAGTGATTATCCATGGGATTTATTTATACAAATGCCTGCAGCATTGATGTTTCCTTCAGGAAATCCATTTTACGATTGGAGATACCAAACTGAAGAAGAACCGCATATGGGACGTAAGGTAGACCATGCTCGAGGTAAAGTATTAGGTGGTTCAAGTTCAATTAATGGCATGATTTATCAACGTGGTAATCCAATGGATTATGAAGGCTGGGCTGAACCAGAAGGAATGGAAACTTGGGACTTTGCACATTGTTTACCTTATTTTAAAAAACTAGAAAAAACATTTGGAGCTGCGCCATATGATAAATATAGAGGACATGATGGTCCGATTAAATTAAAACGTGGGCCAGCCACAAATCCATTATTTAAATCATTCTTCGATGCAGGTGTTGAAGCAGGTTATCATAAAACAAACGACGTCAATGGATATAGACAAGAAGGCTTTGGTCCATTTGATAGCCAAGTACATAATGGTCGTCGTGTTTCAGCTTCACGTGCCTATTTACGTCCTGCAATGAAGCGTAAAAATTTAACAGTTAAAACACGTGCATTTGTTACTAAAATACATTTTGAAGGTAAGAAAGCTACTGGTGTAACGTTTAAACGTAATGGTAAACTTCATACTGTGAATGCCGGTGAAGTGATTCTTTCAGGTGGTGCATTTAATACACCTCAGTTATTGCAATTGTCTGGTATCGGTGATTCTGAATTCTTAAAATCTAAGGGTATAGAACCACGCATGCACTTACCTGGTGTTGGAGAAAACTTCGAAGACCATTTAGAAGTATATATTCAACATAAATGTAAGCAGCCAGTTTCACTACAACCAAGCTTAGATGTAAAACGTATGCCTTGGATTGGATTACAATGGATATTTGCACGTAAAGGTGCAGCAGCTTCAAACCACTTTGAAGGTGGCGCTTTTGTTAGATCTAACAATCAAGTTGCATATCCAAATTTAATGTTCCATTTCTTACCGATTGCTGTAAGATATGATGGTCAAAAAGCACCAGTGGCGCATGGGTATCAAGTACATGTTGGTCCTATGTATTCAAATTCACGTGGTAGTTTAAAAATTAAATCAAAAGATCCATTTGAAAAACCAAGTATTGTATTCAATTATTTATCAACAAAAGAAGATAAACAAGAATGGGTTGAAGCAATTCGAGTAGCACGTAATATTCTATCTCAACCTGCGATGGATCCATATAATGGTGGTGAAATCTCACCAGGACCATCTGTACAAACAGATGAAGAAATTCTTGATTGGGTACGTAAAGATGGCGAAACTGCTTTACATCCTTCTTGTAGTGCTAAAATGGGGCCAGCGTCAGATCCAATGGCAGTGGTAGATCCATTAACTATGAAAGTACATGGCATGGAAAATTTACGTGTTGTGGATGCGTCTGCTATGCCTCGCACTACTAATGGTAATATTCACGCACCAGTTTTAATGCTCGCTGAAAAAGCAGCTGATATCATTCGTGGTAAACAACCATTAGAACCACAATATGTTGATTACTATAAACATGGTGTTAGTGATGAGAATGCTGGAGCAATGGAATTCGATCCATACTATAAACATTAATAAGATAGTTATATGAAATAAGGGTTGGAATCAAAGATGATTCTGACCTTTTTATTTTAAATATCCCCTTCTACAACATTTTTAATACGTAAAGGCATATAATGAATGAAAGAGAAGGAGTGAAATGAAATGTTTAAAGAATTAGTGCAACGTTTACAAGATAAGGAAAAACGTATGATCGAGGTTCGCAGACATTTACATGAATATCCTGAGCTATCATTTCATGAAACTGAGACACCCAAATATATTGCTAATTTTTATAAAGATAAAGATTGTAAGGTAGAAACAAATATAGGACAAAATGGTGTAAAAGTGACGATAGATAGTGGTAAACCTGGGAAAACGATTGCTATTCGAGCAGATTTTGATGCGCTTCCCATTCAAGAAGATACTGGTTTATCATTTGTTTCTAAAAACGAGGGAGTCATGCATGCGTGTGGACATGATGCACATACAGCATATATGCTTATTTTGGCAGAAACATTGATAGAAATGAAATCTCAGTTCAGTGGCAAAGTAATTGTTATTCATCAACCCGCTGAAGAAATGCCACCTGGTGGAGCTAAAGGTATGATTGAAGATGGCGTATTGGATGGCGTTGATCATGTTTTAGGTACCCATGTGATGACTAATATGGCGCCTGGTAAAGTCTATTATCATAAGGGTAACGTTCAAACAGGACGTTCTTACTTTAAATTAATTGTAAAAGGTGAAGGAGGACATGGTTCTTCTCCGCATACTGCAAATGATGCGATTGTAGCGGGAGCTCATTTCGTTACTACTGCTCAAACAGTGGTCTCACGTCGTCTTAATCCATTTGAAACGGGTGTCGTCACAATTGGATCATTTGATGGTAAAGGTCAATTTAATGTGATTAAAGATAAAGTAACCATTGAAGGTGACGTTCGCGCTTTGACAGATGCTACACGTGATCGTATTGAAACGGCTTTAAAACAAATAGTTCACGGTTTGGAAGAAACGTTTGGTGTAAATTGTGAGTTTACATTTAGTAAAGATTATCCTGCATTGTATAATGATCCTGACTTTACTGAATATGTTGCAGAAACCATTAAACAAGCAAAATTAGCTGATGTTAAAGGCGTAGAAATATGCGAACCTCAACCGCCATCTGAAGACTTCGCTTTTTATGCTAAAACATTGCCAAGTACTTTTATATATTCTGGAGCAAAACCTAGAAAGGGTAAAGCATATCCACATCATCATCCTAAATTTACGATTGATGAATCAAGTATGTTAGTTGCAGCAGAAGCAGTAGGTGCTGTGGTATTAAACTATCTAACTATTGAATAAGCAGTCATACTATATATTTATAAGAAATCAATTTACATTTTTAAAGTAGAAGTCGAGTTGATATTCTAGTATTAAAGAATGTGTCATGATAGTATTATTCTATATCTAGATATTGGGGTGAGTTGATGAGTTTCTATGATTTTATGCAAGGATTTATTGATGATAAGACCCCATTAGGTGAACTTGCATCATGGATAAATCAAGACCAAGATTTTCCAAAACATGAATATCTTGCTGAAAATATACTTGATTACTTTTCTAAGATGTCGATGTTAGATCATGAATGCTTAGAAATTGTTAAACGTTCCCTTTCGTTATATGAAGGAAGATAGATGTGAATAGCAAAAATAAAAAATGATAGCTTAAAGCTAGTTAAGAAATGAAGGAACAAAGAAATGACTTTAACTGATAGTTATAAAACATATGTCTTAGAAGAAAAAGAAGATCAAACGATGTCTATCGAAAAAAATAATGATGTTCAATTATATACAGTACTTGAGTCAATAAATGAGTTAACAAACGATTCAATGTGTGTTTTAAATCACTTGTTTGTTAATGAAGGTAATGAACCTCAATTTGAATCTAAATTTTTAAAGCGCACTAAATATTTACAAGATGTGCCAGGATTCAAAGCTTTACGTTTTTTACGTCCTCAAACTAAGCATCGTCATTATATTATTTTGACGTTATGGAAAGATCGACAATCGTTCTATGATTGGCAAAGTTTAGACGCTTATGGTAAAACGCATAAAAAAAGAGGCACTAAACAAGGTGTCGATAATAAAATAGTTAATCGCGATTTATCTTATAATGTAAGAATAGAACTTGCTAATTTAGAAACGAGTATTGATATAGATAATATGTTTAATATTCAATGATTAAGTTTCTAAAAAAGTAATATACTGGTATAGAAACTTAATCTTTTTTATATTTAAAACAAATACCGCGTAGAATTGCATGAAATTAAGATGTATGATTTTATGAACAATGAAGACTTAAAAATTGGAAGGAAAGTAAAGTAATGAATCATTTAAATTTATTAGCACCAGAAACATATAATATTGTATCTGAAATAGAAAAACATGCTTCAAATCAAAATAAACAAGCAATTATTTATGAAAATGGTGTAGAAGAACCCATTAGTGTGACATACTCTGAATTAATTAAAAACGCTAATAAAGTAGGACATGTATTATTAAACCATGGACTAAAAAAAGGCGATAAAGTGTTAATCATGATGCCACGTGCTATCATCACGTATGAACTTTATATTGCAGCATTAAAATTAGGTATTGCAATTATCCCGAGTTCTGAAATGTTAAGAACAAAAGATTTACAATATCGTATTACGCATGGAGAAATTAATGCAGTTATTGCGTTAGCTGATTTTATAGAAGAATTTAGAGATATTGAAGAATATAACGAATTAACAAAATTTGTGATTAACGGAAATCAAGAGAATTGGATTAGTATTGAAGATGAAAAAGCAAAGCAAAGTGATAAATTAGACATAGCCAATACAACAAGAGATGATGTTGCTATTTTATCTTACACTTCTGGAACTACAGGTAATCCAAAAGCTGTTACACATTCTCATGGTTGGGGATATGCTCATATGAAAATGGCACCTGAACATTGGTTAGCTATAAAAGAAGATGACTTAGTGTGGGCAACAGCTGCACCTGGTTGGCAAAAATGGGTATGGAGTCCATTCCTATCTATTATGGGATCAGGAGCGACAGCATTTGTGTATAATGGTAAATTTAATCCTTCCCGTTATTTATCACTATTACAAAACTTTAAAATTAATGTGCTTTGCTGTACACCAACAGAATACCGTATGATGGCAAAATTAGATAACTTAGATCAATACAATTTAGATCATTTACACAGTGCAGTATCTGCAGGGGAACCATTAAATAGAGAAGTAGTTGAACAATTCCGTAAACATTTTAATTTAACAGTGCGTGACGGATATGGACAAACAGAAAGTACGTTACTAATTGGTTTCTTAAAAGATACAGAACCACGTCCTGGTTCTATGGGTAAAGCTATTCCGGGTAGTCGTGTAGCAGTTGTTGATGATGATGGAAACAAAGTGGATACAAATGTAAAAGGTAATATAGCATTACCACTTGATTTCCCTGGATTATTTAAAGGTTACTTTAAAGATGAGAAACGTACAAAAGAGGCACATGCAGGAGATTATTACATTACTGGAGATTTAGCACATATCGACGAAGATGGCTATTTCTGGTTTGAAGGTCGCCGTGACGATATTATTATTAGTTCTGGTTATACTATTGGACCTTTCGAAGTTGAAGATGCACTCACAAATCATGAAGCGGTAAAAGAATGTGCAGTTGTAGCAAGTCCACATCCAATTCGTGGCAATATTGTTAAAGCATTTATTATTTTAAAAGAGGGCTATAAACCAAGTGATGATTTAGTGAAAGAGTTACAAACTTTCTCTAAAAAAGTAGTCGCACCATATAAATATCCACGTGCGATTGAATTTGTAGAAGATTTACCAAAAACAAACTCTGGCAAAATTCGTCGTGTTGAATTACGCGATGCTGAACGCACAAAATATAACAACGCTCAAAATAAATAATCATATTCACCACACTGATAAATTAGTATGTCACTAATTTATCAGTGTTTTTTTATGATGAGAATACTGATGTATCAGATAACATGAATATTGAAAATTTGTCTATATTTAGAAAAATTAAAAATAAAGATAATTTTAATTGTATTTCACGTGTTATTATGACATACTTTTAAATAATTAGTATGACATAATAAAAATTTGAGGTGATTTATAATGACTAAATATATTTATGCGTTTGATGAAGGACAAAAATCAATGAGAGATGTATTGGGAGGTAAAGGAGCTAATCTATCTGAAATGAAACGCTTAGGTTTACCTGTACCAGATGGTTTCACCATTACCACAACAGCATGTATTGAGTATTTAAAACAAGGTAAGTCATTATCTACTGACATCAAAACAGAATTAATTGATCACTTGGCTTCATTTTCAGAGAGAACCGGAAAAATATTCTCTTCTGATACTAATTTATTACTTGTTTCTGTAAGAAGTGGTGCAAAAATTTCTATGCCAGGAATGATGGATACAATATTAAACTTGGGCTTAAATGATGAGAATGTAGAAAAATTAGCTAAAAAAACTGGGGATAAACGTTTTGCTTATGACTGTTATCGTCGTTTATTACAAATGTTTGGTGAAGTCGTATATAGTGTACCTATGCAAGCATTTGATACATATTTCGAACAGTATAAAAAACAACATCATTTTGAGAATGACGCTGCCATTAGTGCAGAGGGTTTAAAAGAAATTTGTAAGCGCTTTAAGGAAATATATGTAGAAGAAGTACATAAACCTTTCCCACAAGAGCCTTTGAAACAACTGGAAGAAGCTATAGAAGCTGTATTTAAATCTTGGGATAATGATCGTGCTCGTATTTACCGAGATTTAAATGATATTCCACATGACATCGGCACAGCAGTAAATATCCAAGAAATGGTTTTCGGTAATAGTGGAGATAATAGTGGAACAGGTGTTGCTTTTACGCGTAATCCAGTGACTGGCGAAAATAAATTATTTGGTGAATATTTACTTAATGCACAAGGAGAAGATGTTGTTGCTGGTATTCGTACACCTAAAGATATCTCAACATTACATGATCAAATGCCAGAGGTTCATCAAGCATTTGTAGATGTGACAAAACAATTAGAAAAACACTATAAAGATATGCAAGATATTGAATTTACAATTGAAAATGGACAATTATATTTACTCCAAACTCGTAATGGTAAACGTACAGCACGTGCAGCTATTCAAATTGCTGTAGATTTAGTGAATGAAGGTATTATTACTAAAAAAGAAGCAATGAAAAAAGTTGAAGTAAAATCAATTGATCAACTGTTGCATCCTAATTTCGATGAGTCTTCATTAAAAGAAGCAACAGTTGTATCTAAAATGGGATTACCTGCGAGTCCAGGTGCTGCAACAGGTCA
The DNA here is from genome assembly GCF_026222585.1 of Staphylococcus sp. SUC_1.2. Classification (NCBI taxonomy): domain Bacteria; kingdom Bacillati; phylum Bacillota; class Bacilli; order Caryophanales; family Staphylococcaceae; genus Staphylococcus; species Staphylococcus sp. SUC_1.2. The sequence goes on from NZ_JANJPM010000008.1 coordinate 61,865, forward strand.
AATTGTATTTACTGCTGAAGAGGCGAAAGCACAATCAGATCAAGGTAAAAAAGTGATCTTGATGAGACCAGAAACGTCTCCTGAAGATATTGAAGGTATGATTGCAAGTGAAGCGATTGTAACCACACATGGTGGCATGACGTCTCATGCAGCAGTTGTAGCTCGTGGAATGGGTAAATGTTGTGTGACAGGATGTTCTGATTTAGAAATTAATACGAGTGCTAAGACGGTATACTATGGCAATCAAACACTACATGAAGGAGATATGGTTTCAGTTGATGGTTCAGAAGGTGACATTTATTTAGGTGAGATTAAAACAGTCAATGCTGAGCATAGCGAGTCATTCAATCAATTTATGGAGTGGTCAGAAAAGACAGCTCGTTTAAAAGTACGTATGAATGCAGAAACACCTCAAGATATTAAAGTGGGTTACCAATTTGGTGCTAAAGGCATCGGATTAGTACGTACAGAGCATATGTTCTTTGGGGCTGAGCGACTAGTAGAGATGAGACGTTTCATCTTATCATCCTCTCGTGAAGACCGTCTCGAAGCACTTAATCATATTAAACAATATCAAGTAGAAGACTTTAAAGAAATTTTTAAATTATCAGGTGAACATCCTACAATAGTACGTTTACTTGATCCGCCATTGCATGAGTTCTTACCACATTCTGAAGAGGATATTGCGAATGTTGCGAAGCAATTAAATATACCGAAGGAAACATTAGATAAACGCATTGTGGATTTAAACGAAGTGAATCCAATGCTTGGACATCGTGGTTGTCGTTTAGCAATCACGTACCCTGAGTTATATGAAATGCAAGTAGAAGCGATTATTGAAAGTGTATTTAAATTAAAAGAAGAAGGCATTCAGTGTAAACCAGAAATTATGATTCCGTTAGTGTCTACAGTAGAAGAATTCACTACTTTAAAAGAAAACCTTGTTAAGACTATTGATCAATTAGAAAAACAACATCAGGAAAGCGTAGATTACTTAATGGGAACAATGATCGAAACGCCTCGTGCATGTCTTATTTCAGACGAATTAGCAAAACATTGTGATTTCTTCAGCTTTGGTACGAACGATTTAACACAATTGTCATTTGGTTTTTCTAGAGATGATGCAGGGAAGTTTATAAATGTGTATACTGAAAGAAATATATTGAAACTTGACCCGTTCCAAACATTAGATAAAGATGGCGTTGGAAAACTAATTGAAATGGCAGTTAAACAGGCAAAGAAAGTGAACGAAAATATAAAGATTGGTGTGTGTGGTGAATTAGGTGGAGATGCAAAATCTATTCATTATTTCAATCACTTATCAATTGATTATGTATCATGTTCACCATTCCGAATTCCAGGAGCAATTTTAGCGACTGCTCAGAGTCAAGTGGAGGAAAGTGAGTAATCAAAAATGAATGAAGTCGAGTCACAAGCGCATAATTTAAAATTGTTTATTGTTTCAGATTCAATTGGAGAAACTGCTCAACGTATGATTCATGCAACCTTAACCCAGTTTCCAGATTTAAATAATGTAGAAATAAAAAAATTTCCTTATATTAAAGATGAGGAAGAATTTTTAAATATATTAAATTTAGCGAAAGAACACAACGCAATAGTAGCTACGACATTAGTAAGTGAATCATTTAATGCACTTGGTCACGAATTTGCTAGAGAACATGATATCCCATATGTAGATTATATGTCTGATTTAATTAGCATTGTTGAACACGTGACAGGTGAAAAACCATTGATGGAAAGTGGTGCATTAAGAAAGTTAAATGAAGCTTATTTTAAGCGTATTGAAGCCATTGAATATTCAGTTAAATATGATGATGGTAAGCATTTTTCTGATATAGGTGAAGCGGATGCATTGATTGTAGGGGTATCGCGTACTTCAAAGACACCATTAAGTATGTATTTAGCGAATAAAGGCTACAAAATAGCAAATATTCCTTTAGTACCTGAAGTTAGTATTCCAGACAGTGTTTTTAAGCAAAAAGGGTTACAAGTATTTGGATTAACTGCAAGTCCACAGTATATTGCAAATATACGAAAAAGTCGTGCTGAAACATTAGGTTTGTCAAAAGCGTCTCAATATAATAATTTAAATCGTATAAAAGAAGAACTCAGTTATGCAGAAGAAGTATTTAAAAAATTAAATGCTACAGTGATTAATACTGAGTATAAATCAATTGAAGAATCAGCTTTTTATATTGAAAAGTTTTTACAAAATAATAAATAATCATCATATAAGGTTGTAAGTAAATCATTAAGTGATTGTAATGACATCATGTTATAATAAAACTTTGATCATTCAACTAAACATTCTTACTATTTAGCTTATATTGATAAATTTTTTGCTTAATTTAGTTATAATGAATTCATTAATTTAAATAATTAAGTTTTTCTGATTTACAATTGACTATATTTGTTTTAACATAGTAATGAAAGACTTAACACATTACTAAAAACAATATATTGATTACTAGATATTAGGGAAACAAGAGCAACAGGTAATTATATTATATTGTGAAACATAATTTTTGGAGAGGTGTACAAACATGACAGAATCAAAAGATATGATTATTGTCGGTGCTGGTGTAATTAGTACAACAGTTGCATCTATGTTCAATGAACTTGTACCTAACTGGAACATCGATCTTTATGAACGTTTAGATCGTCCAGGTATTGAAAGTTCAAATGAACGTAACAATGCTGGTACTGGTCACGCTGCATTATGTGAATTAAACTATACTGTAAGACAACCAGATGGTACGATTGACATTGAAAAAGCAAAAGAAATTAATGAACAATTTGAAATTTCTAAACAATTTTGGGGTCATTTAGTAGAATCAGGACAAATTAAAGATCCTAGAGATTTCATTCATCCTTTACCACATATCAGTTTCGTACGTGGTAAAAACAACGTTCAATTCCTAAAAGAACGTTACGAAAAAATGAAAGATTTCCCTATGTTCGATGATATCGAATATACTGAAGATATCGAAGTAATGAGAAAATGGATTCCATTAATGATGCAAGGTCGTTTCGATGATGGCTTAATGGCTGCTAGTAAAATCGACGAAGGTACTGACGTTAACTACGGTGAATTAACTCGTAAAATGGCACATAACTTACAAAACGACGATTCAAACGTAAACGTCAACTATAATCATGAAGTACAAGACTTCAAACGTTTATCTAACGGTAAATGGCAAGTTAAAATTAAAGACTTAGCTAACAATAAAGTCTTTACTAAAGAAGCTGACCATGTATTCATCGGTGCTGGTGGTGGATCTATTCCATTATTACAAAAAACTGGTATCGAAGAAGGTAAACATATCGGTGGTTTCCCAATCATTGGTCAATTTATCGCTTGTACAAATCCAGAAGTTATCGAACAACATGATGCGAAAGTTTATGGTAAAGAGCCACCTGGCACACCACCAATGACTGTTCCTCACTTAGATACTCGTTATATCGATGGTGAAAGAACATTATTATTCGGACCATTCGCAAATGTTGGCCCTAAATTCTTAATTCACGGTTCTAACTTAGATTTATTCAAATCAGTTAAACCACACAATATCACTACGTTATTAGCTGCAGCAGTTAAGAATATGTCATTACTTAAATATTCATTTGACCAAATCATCATGACTAAAGAAGGTTGTATGAACCACTTACGTACGTTCTACCCTGAAGCTCGTGATGAAGATTGGCAAGTATATACTGCTGGTACACGTGTACAAGTTATTAAAGATGATGAAAAAGAAGGTAAAGGATTCATCCAATTCGGTACAGAAGTGGTTGACTCTAAAGACCACTCTATCATTGCTTTACTTGGTGAATCACCAGGGGCTTCTACATCAGTTTCAGTAGCGTTAGAAGTTATCGAAAGAAACTTCGAACAATATTTAGATGAATGGAAACCAAAAATCAAAAAAATGATTCCTTCATATGGTGAATCATTAATTCATAATGTTGACTTAATGAGAAAAACTCGTCGTTTAACATCTAAACAATTAGAATTAGGTTTCTATGAAAATACTAATGCTAAATAAGAAAAATTAGGAAACTGTTAACAGGACATCACGTTCTGTTAACAGTTTTTTTATTAAATAAATTTAATGGTTATAACTGCTTAAAAACATGAAAAAAGTGATGAGCACGTTACTCATCACTTTTGAATAAAAATAAATCTGACTATTAATTTTTATTTACTGAAGCATCGTAGATTGAATCTACTGAATCGCCTAAAGCTTTATCAAATTCTTCTTTTGATTGGCCTGCACGTAAATCACTTGCTAATGCACGTGAGAAGCTTGCAATTAATTCATCATTGTCTTTTAATAATTTGTTTGCTTCGTCTCTGCTGTAGCCACCAGATAATACAACAACACGAACAACATTTGGATGATCAGCTAATTCTTTGTATAAGTTAGCTTTAGTAGGGATAGTTAATTTTAACATTACTAATTGATCATCATTTAAAGAATCTAAGCCTTTTTTAAGTTCAGCTTTTAATACTTCTTCGATTTCAGCTTTGTCTTTAGCGTTAATGTTTACTTCAGGTTCAATGATAGGTACTAAACCTTTAGCAATGATTTTTTTAGCAATTTCAAATTGTTGTTCAACAACGTCTTTGATACCTTGTTCATTTAATTCTAAGATGTTAGAACGCATTTTAGTACCGAAGATATGACGTTCAACTGCACGGTCTAAAGTTTCATCTAAGTTGTCGATAGGTTTCATTAATTGAACACCATTTTGCTCTTCAGCTAAACCTTTGTCGACTTTTAAGAAAGGAACGACACCTTTATCAGCTAAGTAGTCACCAGTATATTTACCTTCAACTTCACGATCCATAGTTTGTTCAAATAGAATCGCACCTAAAATTTTATCTGAAGTAAATGAAGGTGAAGTGACAACACGTGTACGCATATCATGTACAAGTTGGAACATTTCATCATCATTGCTGTATTGATCTTCGTTTACACCATATTCTTTTAATGCTTTTGGAGTACTACCACCACTTTGGTCTAATGCAGCGATGAATCCTTTCCCATGACTTACTTTTTCTAATTGTTCTTTATTCATTATGCCTTTCACTCCTTTAATAAACTTTCAATATCATTATCGTAAAAAATAATAATATTCTCAAGTATAAAGTAATTAATTATTGAAATTTCTTAATTAACAATTTACAATTTTATGAAATTACCGTATTTTATACATTTAATGTAAACATTCAAACATATTCAAAGGGGATTGTTATGAAACAACGTATATTAATTATTGGTAGCCCTGGTTCTGGAAAATCAACATTGGCATATCAACTACACTTAAAATATCAACTGCCACTTTACCATATTGATCAAATTCAATGGCTTAATAATAAAAACGTCATTACTTTTGAAGTATTAAAACAAAAACTTGAATCTATTGTAGTAAAAGAGGAATGGATTATTGATGGAAATTATTCTAGTACACTTAATATGAGATTAAAATATGCAACTAAAGTCATATGGATTAAAGAACCAAGAGTAAAATTATACTTAGAGTAATCAAGCGTTACATATATTCACTATTTAAAAGAGAACATATCGGAGGAAATCCTAAAACATTAAGTTTTGAATTTATTAAGTATATTTGGGATTTTCCTAAAAATAATGAGCAATTTATCATGCAACAAATGAAAAGATCAATATCAAATGTTCAGTGGATCATCGATGATTCTAAAGCATTATCTTTACGTTTTCTTTAAAAATATAAACTAATTTCTTTAAAATTTTAATATATTTAAATATTAAATAGAATATTTTATAAAACTTTAGTGTATTGTATATTTTTTGTTGAAATATGCTATTCTAAAATAAGTTAAGTTCTTATTAATTGAAGTTAGTCTTTATTTTTAAATCGTTTATATATGATAACTAAGTTCTTAATTAATACGTATATACTTTCTTGGAGGAACAGTAATGAAGAAAAATAAAATTTTTGCTGTATTAACAACAAGTGCTCTATTATTGGCGGCTTGTAGTAATGGAGATAATGCATCTGATAGTGGACAAAAAGATGGAAATCAGAAAAATGAGCAATCTAGTAATAAAAGTGGTAATAGTCAAAGTGATGCATTGAAAAAGAATAATGATAAAAATACAAATGAAAATAAAGTAGAGTATCCTAAAGATGGTGTTAAAGGGATTTATGTAACAAGTAATTCTACACAGGGTAAAAAAATGGATGAGTTAGTTAAATTCATCAAAGATTCTAATTTAAATACCATGGTTATCGATGTGAAAGATGATACAGGTAACATTACTATGAAACTAAATACTGGCAATAAACAAGTGGATAAAAATACGCTTGATATTGTAGATGGTAAAAAATTATTAAAAAAACTGCATGATAATAATATTTACCCAATTGCACGTATTGTAACATTTAAAGATACAAAATTAGCAAATGAACACCCTGAATGGACATTCAAAAATAGTGATGGTTCTGTTTGGACAAATGGTAAAGGGGATAGCTTTGTTAATCCATTTATGAAGGAAGTATGGAAGTATGATATTGATGTTGCAAAAGCAGCTGCAAAAGCCGGCTTCCAAGATATTCAATTTGACTATGTACGCTTCCCAGAAGGATTTGAAAATCAAGCAGATAGCTTAACTTATAATAAAGGTGAATATAAAAATAGTCAGATGAGTTCAGGCGATCAACGTGTAGATACAATTACTAAATTCTTAGAATATGCAAATAAAGAATTAAAACCAATGGGAGTTAATGTGTCAGCTGATGTATTTGGTTATTCTGCATTAGTTGAAAATGCACCTGGTATTGGTCAAAGCTTCCCTAAAATTTCTAAAAATGTAGATGCCATTTCATCAATGATTTATCCATCTCATTGGAGTAATGGAGATTTCGGTTTACAAGCACCAGATACTGAGCCATATAAAACAGTTAATCGCTATATTCAAAAAGAAAATAGTTTATTAGATACATTAGGTAAAGATAAGCCTATTTCAAGACCATGGATTCAAGACTTTACCGCTTCATATTTAGGGGCTGGTAATTATATTGATTATGATGCAAAAGCGATATCTGAAGAAGTTCAAGCTTTAAAAGATAACGGTGTGAATGAGTTCTTATTATGGAATGCAGGTAATGATTATACAGAAGGTGTTAATTATAATCCTAAAAAAGGCAATGCTAAAGAACAAGATCCTGAAGGTGCAGAACAAACTAATAACAAAGATGATCAACATTCTGATAGTCAAGATAATGAAGCGGATAATAAAAATAAATAATATGGAGACAATTTCTCGTATATTCATTTAGTATGGAAATGATTTATCTTGTAGACTATTTAAACGAAAGGAATGCGTCAGAATTCATTTTGAATTCCTTGACGCATTCCTTTTTTTATTTATTAGAAATGTTCAGTAGATAAATAAGAATGACTATGATGTTTTCGTTTCAGTAATAATGAAGTTCCCATAACTAATAGAAGTGAGGCTAGAAGTTGAGTTGAGTATTGTTGTGTAACGTCTCCAGTACTTGGGAGTGTTTTAACAGAAGATTGTGATGTTTGAGTATCTTTAAGTGACTTAGATGATGGCACCTCAGAAGAAGCAACCGTTCCTACATAATAACGGTTGAGTTCACGTGCACAATCAACAGAATGAACTTGTTTATGATTAGAAGAGGTTGTTTTAGCGGCTTTAGCGATACCTGATTCTGCATGAATGCGTGTATCTTGAAGTTGATTAAAGTCACTATATCTACCATTTTTGTACTCAACTTCGCCATTTTTATGAACTTTATACATTCCACTGCCTTCATTTAATCTATTATGACTTATAATTTCAAAGTATGCGCCTTTGTCAACAGTACGACCAAGTCGTTGTAGGTTTGGATTACCTCCACTATTAGATAATGCATCTGTAGCAATTTGTTTAGCATTTTCTTTAGTCACTAAGTTAGTAGTATGTGCTTCTACAGATTGAGTCGTTGTAAGTAGCATTGTACTTGTTAAAAGTGTAGATGCAACGAAAGATACTTTCTTCATAATGAAAACCCCATTTCATTCATGATCAATTACAACTAGAGTGTAGCATTTGAATAGATCAGAAACAGGGATTTAAAAAAAAACATAATAAATCTTTAACTTAACTTAAAGAATAAATAATTTGTAAACATTAAATCAATATTTATCACATGATTTATATAGGACATTAATACTTCTTTTTAGAAAAATATGGAATGGAACAAGCCATTAAAATTATAAAAATAATATGAGCAATCATCCATAAACCGTATTCATTCCAGCTAAAGTGAAAGAATGAACGCTTTGCCATAACGACGAGTGACGGATAAAGAAAGGCAAAAACAATCATTAATAAGACATAACTTATTTTATATAATGGTTTAAAGACGTGATAAATAAGTAAGAAAATAAAATATATTAACCATCCTATAAAAACATGAATGGCTAGTTCTAATAATAACGGCGTTTTGCTTGGATCAATTAAGAAATCGATGTTAATTAACAATAAAGTAAGATGAGTCGATTGAACTATGCCATCCATGATAGTCATTGTAATTAATAAGATAATACTTATAACTAAAGCACTAAGACAATGATAAAAATAACGGATCATAATTTTCCTTCCTTCTTATATACATACTATAAGAATATTCCCTGAAATATTTGATTTAACACTTTTTAAATTTTTAGAATATTGAAAAAACATGTTGACCAAAGTTTAAATCAATGATAAGTTATTAATAATTCAATAATCTATTAACTCTTATCAAGAGTGGTGGAGGGATGTGCCCTACGAAACCCAGCAACCGTCATTGTATGACATGGTGCTAATTCACATAAAGTTAATCATACTTTAGAAGATGAGAGAAAGTGTGTCGATGCTTTCTCTTAATAGTTGAAAGTATTTTTTTATGTCTTTACATATCTAGTAAGAGGAAATGAGAATTGAAAATTTATAAAAAGGTGTCAATACATATGAAAAAATTAATAGGTATGATCAGTATTTTGTTAGTAACGATAACGCTAGCAGCTTGTGGAAATCAGAAAGAAGATAATAAAAAAATTACCGTAGCAGCGTCGCCAGCACCTCATGGTGATGTGTTAAAAAAAGCTAAGGAAGAAATGAAGAAAAAAGGATATGATTTAGAAGTCAAAGAAGTTAATGATTATAAGGTGCCTAATAAATTATTAGATAAAGGCGATGTTGATGCGAACTTCTTCCAACATGTCCCATATTTGAATGCTGAAAAGAAAAGTCATGGTTATAAAATTGAAGAATTAGGTAAAGTGTTTACAACGCCTATGGGTGTATATAGTAAAAAATATAAAAATTTAAAAGACATTCCAGATGGATCGACGATTTACGTTTCTAATAATCCTGCAGAAGAAGGACGTTTTTTATCTTTCTTTGTTAATGAAGGATTAATTAAATTAAAAAAAGGCGTTAAAATTGAAAATGCAAAATTTGAGGATATTGTTGAAAATAAAAAACACTTGAAATTTAACCATCAACAAGGTGCAGAGTTTTTACCAAAAACATATAAGAATGGTGAAGGAGCTGCAGTCATTATAAATTCAAACTATGCGCTTGATAATGGTTTAAAACCATCTAAAGATGCTATTGTTATGGAAGGTAAATCATCACCATTTGCGAATACGATTGCCGTTCAAGAAGGTCATAAAAATGATGAAAAATTCCAAACATTATTAAAAGTTATGCAATCTAAAGAAATCAAAGCGTATATTAAAAAAGAATATGGCGATGATGTTATTCCATACGAAAACAAATAAGTCATAAAAGGTCTCTATTAGAGGCCTTTTATGATTTATATTTATCATTGTTTAAAAGATAGAAACAATATATTTTAATTTTTCTGAAAATATTTACAAATCTGACAATTATTAGTAAGATATTGATTATTATCACAAGAATTGAAGTCAATAAAGAAAGTTAGATATAAGTTGTTGATACTTTGGGAGAGGATGAGTCAATTTGAGTAAAGCAGAGGATATGATAAAAGAAGATAGTAAGTATTTTGCTACTTCAGGACGTATAAAATATTATCCATTAGTGATTGATCATGGATATGGAGCAACTTTAGTAGATATAGATGGAAAAGAATACATCGATTTGTTAGCTAGTGCAAGCTCACAAAATGTGGGTCATGCACCAAAACAGGTAACAGAGGCGATTAAAAAGCAAGTAGATAAATTTATTCATTATACCCCCGCATATATGTATCACGAGCCTTTAGTGAAACTGTCTAAAAAGTTATGCGATATTGCGCCAGGTGATTATGAAAAACGTGTCACATTTGGTTTGAGTGGTTCGGATGCGAATGATGGTATTATCAAATTTGCACGTGCTTATACAGGACGACCCTATATTATCAGCTTTACAAATGCTTATCATGGCTCTACATTTGGAGCGTTATCAATGTCGACTATCAGTTTAAATATGCGTAAACATTATGGCCCTTTATTAAATGGTTTTTATCATATTCCATTTCCAGATAAATACAGAGGGATGTTTGAACAATCTAAATCAAACACTGTTGAAGAATATTTAGCGCCATTGAAAGAGATGTTTGCTAAATATGTTCCAGCTGAGGAAGTAGCTTGTATTGTGTTAGAAACGATTCAAGGAGATGGTGGACTATTAGAACCAGTAGAAGGCTATTTTGAAGCACTTGAAGCGTTATGTCGAGAATACGGTATTTTAATTGCTGTTGATGATATCCAACAAGGATTAGGTCGTACAGGTTCTTGGAGCTCTGTGGACCACTTTAACTTTACACCAGATCTCATTACATTTGGTAAATCATTAGCAGGTGGATTACCAATGTCAGCGATTGTGGGTCGAAAAGAAATTATTGAAAGTCTTGAAGCACCAGCACATCTATTTACGACAGGGGCAAATCCAGTAAGTTGTGAAGCGGCTCTTGCTACGATTGAAATGATAGAAAACGACGACTTACTAACAGCTAGTTCTGAAAAAGGAAACTACGTGCGTCAACGTATGAATCAATGGGTAGATCAATACGATTACGTAGGAGATGTGCGCGGTATTGGGTTATCTATTGGAATTGATATTGTTAAAGACAAACAGTCAAAAGAAAGAGCTGCTGAAGAAGCATTGAAAATTTGTAATTACTGTTTTGAACATGGTGTAGTGATTATTGCAATTGCTGGGAACGTCTTACGTTTTCAACCGCCACTCGTGATTACTTATGAACAGTTAGATAAAGCGTTAGATGTTATTGAAGAAGCGCTTCAAGCACTACAAGATGGCGATTTAAATGAATATAGTATAGAAGGACAAGGTTGGTAAAATATATTAAAAGAGCAAGAAAAGACGTTAAGTGAATGTCTTTTCTTGCTCTTTTTCAGTATACTCCCCTTAAAAAACAATTGAATGTTTCTTAAGGGGAGATGAGAAATATAAGTTAGTTCATTATCTTAATCTTTTGGTACGACATAATCATCTTCATCATTCTTTTTAGAATGTTTAATACCATAGAGTACATAAATAACAATACCAACTAAGAACCAGATTAATGTATAAAGTTTAGCTTCAAAACTTAATCCCCAGAATACAAGCAAGACTAATAAAAAGGTAATGACAGGTAATACAGGGAAGAACGGTACTTTAAATGCTGGAATTGGTAAATCTTTGCCTTCACGTTTTCTTAAACTATACATTGCAATAGATACAAACATAAATGCGATTAATGTACCTGCTGAAATTAATTGAGCTAAGAAAGCAAATGGGAACATTGAACCAATTAAAACACCGATAACAGTGAGAATAACAAGCGCTCTATTAGGTAAATGTTTATCATTTAATTTGGCTAACCAAGAAGGTAATAATCCGTCACGACCAAATGAATAAAGTAAACGTGAACCAGCTAACATCATACCGATTAATGCTGTAAACATACCGATGACTGAAATAGCTTGAACTACTGCTGCTACTACACCATGTCCACTTTGACGAAGTGCCCAACCTACAGGTTCAGCATTCCCAGCATATTTTGAATAATGGAACATACCAACTAATACTAAAGCTACAGCTACGAATAAAACAATCGCAATGATTAATGATCCTAAAATACCACGTGGCATCGTTTTTTGCGGATTAATAGCTTCAGCTGAGTTGGCAGCAATTGAATCAAATCCTATGTATGCCAAGAAAATCATTGATACACCTGCATAAATACCTTGCCATCCACCAAAATCACCAGTTGCAGTGACTTTATGCTCAGGAATAAATGGAACATAATTACTTGCTTGAATTGCTGTTAATCCAACAATAACGAATAAAACAATCGCTAGAACTTTTAAAATAACAAGAATATTTTCGATACGAGCAGCTTCACTCATACCACGAGATAATAATAATGCAGTTAAAATAATAACAATTGCTGCAACTAAGTCTATAATTCCTCCATTTGTACCAAAAGGGTTAGATAAAGACTTAGGTAACGCAATACCTAAAGGAGACACAAGTCCTCTTAAATTGGCTGAAAAACCAGAAGCTACAAAGGCAACGGCAATAAAGTATTCGGCAAGTAATGCCCAACCAGCTACCCATCCAAAGAATTCACCAAATAAAACGTTAATCCAAGAATATGCAGAACCAGCAAAAGGCATGGCTGCAGCCATTTCGGCATATGAAAATGCAACTAAACCAGCAACAATTGCAGCTAATAAGAAAGATAAAGCTACGGCTGGACCAGCATGCTCTGCTGCTACTACACCAGGTAAAGTGAAAATGGATGTTGATACAATAGTACCTACACCTAATGCAAGAAAATCTTTAACACGTAAAGTACGTTTTAAATGTCCATCTTTACTTTGATAGATAGTGGGATCTTCTTTTCTAGTAAAATTTTTGAAAAAACTGGCCATAATTATGAACCTCCACTAATAAGTTTAAAATTTAATGAATTAGCTTGTTAGCTATATAACATTTATTATCATAGCATAAAAGAATAGTATTTTGTCTAAAATTTCTGAAAATTTCAAGTTTTCTTACTTTTGATTAAACAAGAATACAAACCTAGAAAATTTAAATGATAGATTTGATTATATCAGATAAATCTAAAATAAAAACAACGAAAAAGAGTATATTTACTCTAAAAATATAAAAAGTAGTAATTATATCAATATTGGCACTATAATTATAGAAGACAAGTCAAGTCATTAGACCTTTTTAATTGTGTCATTTTACAATGGTTAAAGTATATTGACCTATTCCAATATGGAATGGTTACTATCGAAAATATGTATTTTATTAATGTATCGATGCGTACTATAATAAGAAACGTAATAAAGTTACAACGTATTCAAATGTTCTAATAAGTATGTCTTACTATCATTCCCTTAAACATGACATATATAATAGAAAACTCCCATCTCATATTTGAATATGTCTAATTAACTGAGATTACACTTCAACTTTAAAAATTGAAGTTATTTAAATATAAAGAAGCCGCAATTAACATGTGACTAAGTCTTTCCCTCTTTTTCCCTAAAAAAATAGACATGTGTGTGGCTTCTTTTTAATTGGGTATAAAAAAATAGAAAAGTAATTTTGAAATAAAAACTTTAAATTACAAATGTAAACTTGAAAGGATATGAATATAAAATGGCTAAAGAAAACTATTCTGCCGCAGATATGGTCATTGATACTTTAAAAAATAATAATGTGGATTATGTATTTGGTATTCCAGGTGCAAAAATCGACTATTTATTCAATGCATTAGAAGATGATGGTCCAGAACTTATCGTTACACGTCATGAACAAAATGCTGCAATGATGGCACAAGGTATTGGACGTTTAACAGGTAAACCTGGTGTTGCATTAGTAACAAGTGGTCCAGGGGTAAGTAACTTAACAACTGGATTATTAACAGCTACTTCAGAAGGTGACCCTGTATTAGCAATCGGTGGTCAAGTTAAACGAAATGATTTATTACGTCTTACTCACCAAGCTATAGATAACGCTGCGTTACTAAAATCATCAACTAAATATAGTGCAGAGGTTCAAGATCCTGAATCATTATCTGAAGTTATGACAAATGCAATCCGCACTGCAACTTCTGGTAAAAATGGTGCAAGTTTCATTAGTATTCCACAAGACGTTATTTCATCTCAAGTGCAAAGTAAAGCAATCGACTTACCAGAAAAACCTCATTTAGGGGTACCAGCAGATGAAGAAGTGAATGAAGTGCTTCAAGCGATTAAAGATGCTAAATTCCCTGTATTACTTGCAGGTATGAGAAGTTCTAGTGAAAAAGAAACAGAAGCAATTCGTAAATTTGTTGAAAAAACAAGCTTACCTGTTGTAGAAACTTTCCAAGGTGCTGGTGTGATTAGTCGTGAATTAGAAGACCATTTCTTTGGTCGTGTTGGTTTATTCCGTAACCAAGTGGGTGACGAATTACTAAGAAAAGCTGACTTAGTAGTTGCAATCGGTTATGATCCAATTGAATACGAAGCAAGTAACTGGAATAAAGAATTAGATACTGAAATTATCTCAATTGACGAAGTACATGCTGAAATTACAAATTACTTACGTCCTAAAAAAGAATTAGTAGGTAATATTGCAGGTACAATTCAAATGATGTCAGAAAAAGTATCTGAACCAATTATTGATCAAAAACATTTAGATGACTTAGAAGAATTAAGAGCAAATATTATCGAAGCTACTGGTATTAAATATGAACATGAAGATGGTATTTTACATCCAGTAGAAATTATTAATACAATGCAAAAAACGTTAACTGATGATACAACTGTTACAGTAGACGTAGGTAGTCATTATATTTGGATGGCTCGTAAATTTAGAAGTTACAATCCAAGACACTTATTATTCAGTAACGGTATGCAAACTTTAGGTGTTGCGTTACCATGGGCTATAGCAGCTGCATTAGTACGTCCAAACACACAAGTTGTGTCAGTTGCTGGTGATGGTGGTTTCTTATTCTCAGGTCAAGATTTAGAAACTGCTGTACGTAAAAAATTAAATATCATTCAATTAATTTGGAATGATGGTAAATACAACATGGTTGAATTCCAAGAAGAAATGAAATATAAACGTGCAGCTGGCGTAGCATTTGGTCCAGTAGATTATGTTAAATATGCAGAGTCATTTGGTGCGAAAGGTATTCGAGTAACAAGCCCAGAAGAACTTGAAGCTGCAATTAAAGAAGGTTACGAAACAGAAGGACCTGTTTTAATTGATATTCCAGTAAATTATAAAGATAATATTAAATTATCAACAAATATGTTACCAGATTCTTTAAATTAATTTTCTAAAAAATAGGAGTGAATATTAATATGGGTCACGTATTATATCAACATGGTACATTAGGTACATTGATGGCAGGTTTATTAGAAGGAACTGCCACAATCGATGAATTATTAAAACATGGTGATTCAGGACTAGCAACACTTACAGGTTCAGACGGTGAAGTTATCTTCATTAATGGAGAAGCTTACCATGCAAATGAAAAAAAAGAATTCGTTAAACTTAAAGGTGATGAATTAACACCTTTTGCAACAATTACTAAATTTGAAGCAGATGAATCTTATGAAACTTCTAATAAAGATTCTGAAACAGTATTAAATGAAGTAAAAGAACATATGTTAAGTGATAATTTATTCTCAGCAGTAAAAATCACTGGTAAATTTAAAAAAATGCATGTTCGTATGATGCCAAAACAAGAACCACCATATACAAGATTAATTGATTCAGCACGTAGACAACCTGAAGAAACTCAGGAAGATGTTAACGGTACAGTGATTGGCTTCTTTACACCTGAATTATTCCATGGTATTGGTTCTGGTGGTTTCCATATTCATTTCGCCAACGATGATCGTAATTTCGGCGGACACATTTTAAATTTTGAAGTAGATGATGTAAAAGTTGAAATTCAAAACTTTGAAACATTTGAACAACACTTCCCAATCGATAATAAAACATTCACTAATACTGAAATTGATTATGCAGATATCGATGCAGAAATCAGAGAAGCTGAATAATATATCATCATTAGAGTTCGAATCGTTTAAGATTCGAACTTTTTTATTTCATTAAAATAATATTTTAAGCAATTCAATTTAATGGTATAATGATTTCGAATTTTATGTTTATGGAGGTATATAGGATGCAATGTCCAAATTGTGGTCAGTCATATCAACAAGGAGATTTATTTTGTGGAGAATGTGGAACGAAATTAGATCAGATTACACCATCTACAACAACACCAGAATCATTAAACTTGGATAGTCATATAAACAAAAGTGTAAATCACTCTACTTCAAGTTCTGTTACTTCGCCAAATGCTATATCAAAAGAACAGCCTACAGTGAATCAATACAACAATATTGAGTCATCTCAAACGCAAGATGCACCTGATTATACATCTTATCAACAACGTTATGGTAATCCTGGTGCTTCAAGTCAAAAAGTTAAATCTGTTGTCGAAGAAAGTAAAAAATTCTTTAAACAAGTGTTTAAACGGCATGATACAATCATTGAGAGTCATCATTCATTTAGTTACTCATTATTAGCTTCATTAGTGATAGTGGGCTTATTAATTTTAGGATTTTTTATTCATTTTATGATTGAAGATAGTTTTGGTTATATCATTTCAGGAGTATTTACTATTGTTCTAAGAGTAATACTAGGCATCGCTATTGCTATAGCTATTCTTTTCTTTATTACTTATGGAGTGATACGTTTAACTGTACTTCAACCTTTTCAAATTAAAAAAGTTTTGTCAGACTTTATTTTAACGAATACATTATCAGTGCTTATACTTTTGTTAGGATTTATTTCACTATTTTTAAAACTTTATATTTTAAGTGGGGTATTAGGAGTATTTTCGATTATCTTATTATTCACATCATGTATATATTTAATTGCTAAATATAGTGTAAATAGAAAATTACGTATCCCTAGTTTTTACGGTGTTATCATATTTTTCGTTATTATTGGATTTGCATTACATTTATTTGGATCATCGTTAATTAGTCAATTCGATGATTTCGGAGTACTACGTAGATTATTTGGAAGAGGTTTTAGTGGCTTATTGTAAGCATTATGGAAGTAAACTTGTTCCAATTTAAAATGTATGTACTCAATGTAGTACGCGTGTCATTAATGAATTTAAGTAATCACCATCTTTAAGAAATAATATAAAAAATACATAGGGCAATAAAAATTTTCAAAGAAATAGAAGATGAGGCTATTAAAAAAGTTCAAGATATAGTAAGTCGATAATATCTGATATATTTTTATTGTATAAGTCTCAAACTAAAAATAATATATAATATTTTATAAGGAGAATTGAGAAATGTTAAATGCTGAACCTATGATTAAGAAGATGAAAAATCAAAAAATCAATTATGATAGGGTGTTGAAAAAACTGATTAATCAATGGGAGCGTGAAGGCGTTCGCCCTAAAATTTTATTACATAGTTGTTGTGCACCTTGTAGCACATATACATTAGAATATCTATCTCAGTATGCAGATATTGCTATTTATTTTGCTAATCCTAACATTCATCCTAAAAATGAATACTTAAGACGTGCCAAAGTCCAAGCACAATTTGTAAAAGATTTTAATGAGAAGACTGGATATTCGGTAAAATATATTGAAGCTGATTATCAGCCATATGAATTCATGAAGATGGCGAAATCGCGTGGTCTTACTGAAGAACCTGAAGGTGGAAAACGTTGTACAGCGTGTTTTGAGATGCGTTTAGAGCTTGTCGCAGAAGCAGCAGTGAAGTATGGATATGATTATTTCGGTAGTGCATTAACATTATCTCCTAAAAAGAATGCTCAATTAATTAACGAACTCGGTATGGAAGTTCAACGATTATACAATACATATTATTTACCTAGTGATTTTAAGAAAAATAAAGGTTACGAACGGTCTATAGAAATGTGTAATGATTATAATATATTTAGACAATGTTATTGCGGATGTGTATTTGCAGCGATGGAACAAGGTATTGATTTTAAAAAAATTAATCGAGAAGCTAAAGCATTTTTAGAACAATTTTAAAAGGAGTAAGAGAGAATGAGTTAACCATTCTTTCTTACTCCTTCGCTTTTAGTTATAACGTACGATGGATAAAACGCACAATAGCTAAAATAGCAATAACAAGGGCAGATAGTAGTCCAGCAATTTTTATACCTTTCTTCTCTTTTTCAGGTTCAGGATCTTTATTTTCCATCATTTCTAATAGTTCACGTTCAATTTCAAGATCCAAAGCTGTTTTCTTTTCACCATTGTAACCGATACTATTATCGTATTCTTGAGAAGATTTGGCATCTTCAATGTTATTCTTATCTTTAGTTTGTGACTTTGTTTGTTTATCTTCTATAGTCATCAACATACCCTCCGATAGTACGTGCTACGTGTAATATTAGTATAGTACACTTTATCGTTTAGTGAAATATTTTAACGTCTAGCATCTAGTCCAATAATCTCACTAATATGACTATAATGGTTTGCTTTTAAATATTTAGCAATATCTCGATTAATCTTTTTAGTTAAACCAGGGCCTTCTATCACGAGGGATGAGTAGATTTGTACAAGTGACGCACCATTTCGCATCATTTGAATAGTATCTTGTGCACTAAAAATACCACCTGTACCAATGATTAAAAATTCGCCATTCGTTTGTTGATAAGCCCATTTTACAAGTTCTAAATTACGTTTAAATAAAGGTCGACCACTTAATCCTCCGTCTTCTACTTTATTTGGAGAAGATAATCCATCACGTTGACGTGTGGTATTGGCTAAAATCATACCATCAAAGGTTTCTGTAATTTGAGGTAAAATAGTTTTAAAACCTTCAAGTTCTAAATCTGAAGTTAGCTTTAAAAAGATTGGGACATTCACTTCGTGTTGTGCTTTATAATCTATTAAAGCATGACATAACATTGAAAATTCATCTTTATCATGGAAACTTTGTAAGTTTTCAGTATTAGGTGAGCTAATATTCACAGTGAAAAATGATACATCTGCTTTAAACGCATCGATGACTTTAATATAATCTTGATAACGCTCTTCGTAAGGTGTCGTTTTATTAACGCCCACATTTAAACCTACAGGAATAGTGTAAGCATGACGTCTTAAATTCCATAAAGCTTTATTCATCCCCATATTATTAAAGCCCATACGATTGATTAAGGCATCATCTTCAAGTAAGCGATACATACGCGGTTTAGGATTGCCATCTTGTGGTTTAGGTGTAATGCCACCAAGTTCAAGAGCACCGAAACCAGCATTTTCAAGTGCTTTAGGCACTTCACATGATTTATCAAAACCAGCAGCTAAACCAACTGGATTTTTAAATGTTATCCCTTTAATGTTTTGTGAAAGAGAGGGGTGTTCATATGTAAATAATTTATTTACAAAAGGTAGTAAAAAAGCGTTTTTCTGAGTGAATTTTAAGGCATCTACTGTTAATCCATGTGCCTTTTCAGGTTCGATTTTGAATAAAAGAGGTTTAATTAATTTGTACATAATAATGCTCCATTTCATTGTATTTGAGGCTTACGATCCTCATTTAATATCATTGAAAAAACATTCCTTTAATAGACTAGCACGTTCGATTAAAAATGAATAGTCAAATTTGAAAGTGTTTGAAAAATTGCCTAACTTTAAATCATTTTGGAATGACAAAGGTTAAAGCACATCCATTTAGGTAATAGAATAGTAGATAAAGAATTGGACTAAGGAGGATAATTAATGAAATCAGATTGGAAAAATCAATTACCTTTAGAGGGTATTCAAGATATTTCACCAGTAAGCGGTGGAGATGTAAATGAAGCATTTAAAATTACAACAAACGATGATATATATTTTTTATTAGTTCAAAGAAATCGTAAACCCTCTTTCTACGCTGCCGAAATGGCTGGACTAGAAGCATTTGAAAAAGCAGATATTACAGCACCAAGAGTGATTGAAAATGGCGAAATTAATGGCGATGCGTATCTATTACTCAGTTATTTAGAAGAAGGCGGTAAAGGAAGTCAAAAAGAATTAGGACAACTTGTAGCCAAAATGCATAGTCATCAACAGTCAGAAGGTAAGTTTGGATTCGAGTTACCTTATGAAGGGGCTGATGTCTCATTTGATAATACATGGTCAGAGTCTTGGAGTGAAATTTTTGTAGAACGGCGTATGGATCATTTAAGAGATGAACTATTACGTAAAAATTTATGGAATGAAGAAGATAATAAAGTATACGAACAAGCACGTTCTGTTATGATTAATGAATTAGAAAATCATAATAGCAAACCGTCTCTTTTACACGGTGATTTATGGGGCGGTAATTATATGTTTTTAAAAGATGGGCGTCCCGCTTTATTTGATCCAGCCCCGTTATATGGAGATAGAGAATTTGATCTAGGTATCACTACTGTCTTCGGTGGATTTACACAAGAGTTTTATAATGAATATGAAAAGCATTATCCTTTAGGAAAAGGAGCAGAAAAACGCTTAGAGTTCTATAGATTATATTTATTCATGGTGCATTTAGTTAAATTTGGTGGTATGTATGCAAGTAGTGTGAATCGTTCAATGGATCACATATTGGCCTAATAAAATACTTCGGGTTAAGTCGTCTTAATCCGAAGTTGTTTCTTTCGTCTTTAATGAAGTGATTATATCATTAGGTGTTAAAACTAATAATGAAGTGGATGAATTAATGCATAAAGTGGAAGCATTAGGTGGTAAGGTGATTGATGAACCTAAGACTTCTCAAGGTTATTACGGTGCAACATTTGCTGATCCAGATGGACATAAATATAATTTCTTAGTTTGTTAGTTCAATTAATTTTATAAAATACGCCAATTAATATACGCCCCAAAGTTAGAATGAGATCTAATGGTGGGGCGCATTTTTAATGAAAAAGTTATCATGAAGACGTTTTTTTATCTTTATATAGATTTATATAAATAATAGAAATAATGATTAAAATCGCGCCGGTTATGAATTTAGGCGTTAATGGTAAAGGGAAAAACGGGAAAGAAAATATAAACACAAATATAGGATTGAGGGTTCTTATAATATTCGCTTCACGAAACGAAATGTATTTCAAACCTTCATAAAATAATAAAAGTCCTATTACGCCACTACACAAAGCAGAAAGTAAAATAGAGAACAAGCCTATGCTTATATGTATGGTATGTAAATGATTAGTCACAATTAATATGATACCTAGCAACAAAGTAGAAGTCGCCTGATTGTATAGTAAGATGGTTTTAGAATCAATGTCTTTGACGGTCTTTTTAGCTAACATATTCGTTAGCGCAAAAAAGAATGTATAAGATAGGGTGACAATCACACCTAATATACTGTTAAAATCACCTGAAAAATGAGTAATCAAGAATGAACCTATAACAGCAAAAATTATAGGAAAGGTATCGTTTTTGCACAACGTTTCATTTAGAAAGAGCACTGAAAGAAACAACGCAAATATAATATAAAATCTTCCTAATAATCCAACACTAACTGGATCTAACAAACTTAAACTTACATATTGGAGTAAAATACCTATTGTATTAGTAATACCTAAGAGCCATATAAATTTGTTATGATAGATTTTTATTTTACTTTTATCGAGTAATACAGTTATTAATAATATTAAAGTTGAAAACAAAGCATTAAAAAACTTGCTTGAATAGGTGATAAATCAGTGAGTGAAAGTTTGTTTAATATTGGGGTTAAAGACATGATTGCTACGGAAATAATATTAAATAAATACCCTTTTTTAACCTTATTCATGGTATGCCCCTAAATATTTAAAAATTTCTTCATATAACCCATCTTGAAATGATAATAAATTTTTGTCTAATGGTTCTTTCGTAAGTATTCTTTCAGTAGTTTCTGAATATTTCGGTATATCTTTAAAATAGCTTACTTCAGCTTTTGTAATTGTAGTGGTATGGCCATTTGGTAGTATATAGTAACCTAAATAGTCTATATCACTTTCATTGATGACAGCGCCAGACTCTTCATAAGCCTCTCTGATAGCTGTCTCATTCATCGTTTCATTATGGTTTACCTTACCTCCTGTTAATTC